>JBCCBY010000028.1:0-16886 GCA_039033795.1 Pseudomonadota bacterium
ACCATAGCTGCGACTGCAGACGCGTCTTGAACATCCGCCTGCAAGGCCACAGCGCGATCCCCAAGCTTCTCGGCAAGGCCCTCGGCAGCCGCCTGGCTAATCAGGCCCCGCGCCTGACATGGGAAGATGCAACACCCCTCCCTCGCATCGGCCCTCGCCCGAAACGGCAAACCCCCTTGAGGCAAATGCCCCAAGGCTTTCAGCCAGCGCATTCGTGCTGGCCGACAGAGATGCCCGGCGGCAGGCACCACCGACAAACAGAAGCTCTTTCACCTGAGCATCGAGTCGCCCGCGCAACCGTTGCCCAAGCGTGTCACGCAAACGCAGCCGCTCAAGATCAACACTTGCCTCCACACCGTCCAAGGACATCGTTCGCCCACTCAGTGCGAGACGTCCCGACACATCAATACCGCGCCCAACCAGTGCAGCATCGGTCTCGATACGCCCCAAAAGCAGAGGTGAGGCCCGCAAATGAACCGTCAGGTCGCCAACTGGTTCGCCTTCGACAACAATGCCGACGATGGCTCCGTCCCAAATGGTCCCTTTGATCCCTTGGCTCTCAAATGGCAGATCCACCATCTTCAGAGGCGCCGCCAGCGGAAGACGCATCAGTCCACTGACAACAAATGTCAAAGCAAAGGTGACGATGAGAAGCACACGCATGGTCATCGCGCCAGGGTCATTCGGACATTGACAGAGCCTGGCCCGCTACCCGGGCGCACAAGCGCTTCTTGGACGATCAGGCCATCTTCCTCCGTCAACGCCTGCAACCAATCAAAAAAGGCGTCATACGGTTCGTCAGAGAACACAAGATCGACGCTATCGTCTGCATCTGCTATCCGTGCAATGACGAGATCCCGCTGCCGGGCCCGTTGGGTCACCAGGCTTCTAAGCGAGCCTGAACTCTGCTGTGTCTGCTGCGACGCTTGCGCTATCTTGCCTGACAGAGCGGACATCCTCTCCGCCTCAACAAAACGCTGTCGTGCGTTGTCTCTGTAGCTGTGGACGGGATTGATGATGCCAAACAGCACGATGACAACCACCAACAGGCCAGCGGCCACCATCACCAAGACGCGTTCACGCTCTGAAAGGTTATCGAGGAGGTCGCGCATCAGCCGGCCCTCAAATAGAGTTGCGTGACGTAGGCATTGTTTTCACGGCGAGCATCGCCAGCCTCCCGAGCGGCGACTCCGCGATCACGAAGCGCATCACGGAGTGTTTCCAGTCCATCGAACTCCTGGAACTGAATTTCTGCTGCGAGCTCGCCTTCGGCTCCAAAGCGTAACGATGTGAGGCTGGTATCCTCGCGTTCAGCCATCACCTCGGCCAAGGCCGCGGTCAACGGGAGAAAGTCTCCATTTGCCGATACGCCATTTGTTCGTGAACGAACTTGGCGCTCAAGATCAACAATAGGCGTTCCAGGAAAAGCTGCTCGAAATTCAGCCTCCACCGCGTCACGCATCAGTGTGGCTTGGCGGGTGTAACGAACCCCCTCAATGGCAACACTGACAAGGTAGACGATCGATGCCACCAGCATCAATGATGCTGCCAGTTTGAAAGCTGAGAGATCAGGAAGCTGCCGATGTTTCGCAAACGGGCCTCGACGAAAATTCGGTGGCTCATCAACAAGTCTCTCAAAAAGCTCTGGTGTTTGAACGATCCGCTGACCGTCCGTACCAGGCAAAAGCGACTCAGCGAAGGCATGCTCAACGGTAAACCCGCCATCCGCCACAGCGATCGCCAACAAGTCACCGCGGTCCCAACCGATGGTCTCATCCTCTCCTATCGCTAGGGCCGCGTGATCGACGGTCACCAGGTCAGGTTCCAGCCCCGCTGCTTGCACGTCGTCCAATGCGGCAACGAGAAGAGCGCGGGGAAGACCCACGACCGTGCGCTGGCCATCGCGGATTGATCCAAAGGCCACGAACAGTTCGTCATCTGACAAGGCCCGTTGATCATCGAGCGCCAGACCGGCTGCACGCACCACATCCCGAGAGCTGCGCATCGGCAGCGTCATCGTTCGGGTGATCGCCTGATCGCCGGGAAGAACAAGCCAAAGGGTTGCGTCTTGATCGATCGCCGGGACGACATCCTGAAGGTCGTCGAACCGACGGCTATCCCCGCTTTCAGACAGGACCTGCCAGGGATCCTCCGGCCCAACGGGCGCGATCAACAGCGTGCGGGTCACGATGCCTGCCCCAAATGGCGCTCGACCACGCGCAACGTGCCGGCGCGCCGGTCCAACGTGCTTGTCATGGTCAATCGTCCCATGGGCGCTTCCACCGTTATCATCATGTCGAGGCGGGTGCTTTCGTCACCAAAGCTCGCCGCGGCCTCTGAACCGTCATCTCCACCCCGGGCTTCTAAGCCAGCACGGCTCAAAAATTCCTCTACGTTTTCGAAACCTCGCTGACGGCGGTTCCGGATGACCGATTGATAGACCCGAAGCGGGACTTGGTCTTGAGTGACCGCCGCCACCAACGGGTAATCGGCCTCGTTCAAGGTGTTCACGTTCAGCGACTGTTCGCTGCCGAGGCCCGCGGCGCAAAGATAGGGTGCGAGCGCTGTATAGACCTCCTGGGTAAAACCTTCGATGGCCCGGAGCTCAGAAATCGAGCGCAGCCCCCGCCCCGGCGCGCGGTAGGGAACCGAGCGGCGCTGATAATCGTAATCCTCAAAGCTCGCCGAGCGCGCGCTGTTGTTGGTGTCAATATAATCGGCGATACGCGCCGCGAGCACACGGCCCGTGGTGCGATCGGCGCCCAACGCACCGGCCAAAAGGGAAAAGCGCTCAGCGGCATCGGCGTTGAACTGCTCTTCCGATTCACTGACGATAACGAGGCTGTTGACGTTGAAGCAGTTGCTCCCCTCGCGAAAGGTAATCGTCGCGCTCCCAAGCTCCGTCGGAATTGTGATTGGTTGGGCAAAAAGTACGCTCACGGGAACGTCTGGACTGCTCGCGCGCTCGTCGAGAAAGTCCAGCGCCGCGCCTTCCACCCCATGGAGAATCCAAAAGGCTTGGTCTCGCATCGTCGCCACGGCCGCCTGACGGGTTGAACGACTTAAGACCTCTGTCATCCCGATCATCAGCACAGAAAGTGTCGCGACCAGAAGGAGCACGGTCAACAACGCAGCTCCTCTTTGGTGTTGAGAAGACAAAATCATTGCCCTCCCCACACAAGAAAGTCGTGCCGCATACGTCCATAGGCAGGATGGACGAACATCAATCGCAAGGCGGTGGGGACGGCCCCTAACTCAAGATCGTCGTCCCAATCACCTTGATAGTAATAAGCCAACTCAATCTCATCGAGATTGGTCAGAAGCACTTGATCACGATGCGGCGTTTCATTGGCAGCGTCAATAAAAGGGCGTGTACGGCGCACAAGAGCGTCGTCAATCAGCAGATAACCCACAGCCTGGAGTTCAGAACGTGGTTCGACCGACGCAACATTGGTCCAGCCGCTGCGCACCAATGCGAGCAGCCATTCGCCGTCGCCTGCATCAGGCATCACATCATCAATCAGTGTGCCGCCAACAAATGCTGGCCGCCGCTCGCTGGAATTTGGCTCGTACACAGGAAGATCAGCAAAGAGAGCAAGATCGCCCCTCATGATACTCCGCATTCGCTCTATTTTTGCCAGCCGGTCCGTCGCCTCCTGGAGCTGGGACGCGCCCGATGCTGCCAAATTAAAAGACGCAACCGAAGCTGCGCTCACGAAGGCAAAAATGGTCATTGCAATCAAGAGCTCAACGAGTGTCAGACCCCTCTCATTCATTGGGCGCCACCTTTTGCAAAGTGGAAAGGTCTGCGATCACCTGCTGATTGCCTTCGCGCCTTGCAGACACATCAACGCGCTCAAACCCTTGGACCTGCGAGGTGTCGCGATCAATCTCCCAGAGGAAGACACGCCCGCCTATCTCTTCGTCGCCCTCAAGAATTTTTGCGTCCCCGTCTGTCGATGCAGCGACATAAGCAACAAGTGCATTTTCGGCCACAATCCGCGCGAGGGCCCGATCCTCGATCGCGGCGGCATTCCGGCTATGCTGACCCAGCAGCACAAGGAGCGATCCAACAGCGAGGCTCAAAATGGCGAGGGCCACAAGCACCTCAATAAGGGTCAATCCGCGCTGGTTAGTGCTCGCCATAACCGTGCCTCTCGACGTCACCGAAGCCGTTAACGGAGACCACCACGCCCTCCGTCGAGGTCAGCATGTACAGCGTGAAGGGCGTTACCTCTCCCAGCGGGCTAAAGCGGATGCTGGGCGGTTGGACTTCGTCCTCCTGCGGTGCATCTTGCAACCGGGAAAAAGATGGCTTGTCCCGGTGCTCCGGCAATTGCCAATCTGTCTCTTGTTTTATCTCAAGGCTGAGGGTTGGCGGCACGGCAAACGTTTTGATCTCCACCCACTCGTTTCCTTGCGCTGCGAAGAGCGCAAAACCTGATGGGAGAACCTGTAGCCCCCGCGCTTGCGCGGTGACAACGGCATCGTCACGGAGTGCGATAAGCTCCCGCTCCACACGCTCCGCTGTTTGCTGAAGAGGTGATGGTTCCGGTAGCGTCATCACGACGACGCCCGCCATCAACCCCATGATGGTGATGACGATCAGAAGCTCAACCAACGTGATCCCACGCTCGGAAAAGCTCCGTTTACTGCATCCCAGACAGGATATCTGCATCGGGTCCTTCACCACCTGGCCGTCCATCACGGCCGTAGGAGAGAATATCGAACTCGCCAAACTCGCCGGGATAGATATAAATATAAGTGTTACCCCACGGATCATCCGGCACGTTGTTGACGTAACCCCCAGGCCGGTAGCGCTCTGGTCGGCGGAGCCCGTCCGGCTGGCTTTCCAGTGCGAGAAGGCCTTGAGCCTGGCTCGGCAATGACTGCAGGTCCAAACGGTATTGCGCCAAAGCCGCCTCGAGCTGCGAGATATCAGAGCGCGCTTTTTGCACCGCTGCCTGATCGCTTGCCGGCAGGACATTGATGACAACGATGGTGGAGAGGAGGCCAAGAATGACGATCACCACCATCAACTCGACCAAAGTCAGGCCCCTTTGGGCATGTTTTCGTTTGTTTTGCGCCATTGTCTTATCCGAAAGCCATCTGATTGATTTGCAAAATGGGTAGCATAATCGAGAGCACGATCACCATGACAACCAGCCCAAGAAGCACAATCACCGCCGGCTCTAACAGCCGGACGGCCGTGGTGGTTGCGGTCTCAAACCCCATTTCCATCTGAGAGGCCGTTCGCTCGAGCATTTCAGGCAGCTTCCCCGCTCGTTCACCCGCCGCAATCATGGATGCCATAATCGGCGGGAAAACGGCAGCCCGCCGCACAGCGATTGATAACGCTGCCCCCTCACGCACGGCCACCACCGCGGCGCCGATCTCTTTTGCGATAAAGGCATTGCTGAGAGTCTGTCGTGCGCCCTCAAGAGCATCGAGCAGTGGCGTCCCAGCGGCAAAGAGTGTCGCTAAGGTGCGCGCAAAGCGTGCAGCATCAAGCTCGCGCATCAACCCACCCAGAACGGGAAGCCTCAGCATCAAACGATCAATAACAAGCCGCGACGCCTTCTGACGACGCAGCCACCAAAACCCAACGCCAACCGCAACCGCGAGCAAAAAAACAAGCCACCCCCAAGCGCCAATAAATGCCGATGTGCCAATCACGATCTGGGTCGGCACCGGCAAGGTCACCCCATCCATGCGAGAGAACTGCTCCACCATACGCGGCACGACAAAGGTCATCAGGGCCCAGACAACACCAATCGCGACGACAAAGATGCACGCCGGATAAATCAACGCTTGCTGGGCCTTTTGCGCCATCGCTTGATTGCGCTCTTGCATATCTGCCAAGCGCCTCAGAACGGTGCCGAGCTCACCCGACGTCTCACCCGACGCAACGATCCCAATGTAAAGCTGTGAGAAGACTTTCTGATGCTCTCCGAGCGCTTTGGAAAGACGCCATCCCTCAATCACACGATTGCGCACCGAGGTGAGCACTTGCGCCGTGCCCGACCCTTCCATTTGCGCCGAGACGGCCGCAAGCGCTTCTTCGATGGGCATCGCGGCTTCGACGAGAATGGCCAGCTGCCGTGTCGCGGCGATCACGTCGCTGCGCTTTGGGACTCGCCCACCGCCGCGAAACGGCAGGACGATCCCCTCGGATGCCTCACCAATACGAACGGGCGTTAAGCCAGCAGCCAGAACATCACGACGTGCACGGCGAAGCGTGTCAGCATTGACCGTCCCGCGTCGACGTTTGCCCTTGGCGTCGACGGCCTCATAGCGAAACGCCGTCACCGACTTGTATCCTCTTGGACGACCTTGAGGACTTCAGCCAGTGAAGTCCGTCCGCTGATCACATGAGCGTAACCGGCCTGCGCCAGAGTTTCTGACTCTTTAAAGGCCTCAGCCGCAAGCACTTGCTCTCCTTCATCATCATGGATCTGCTTACGGAGTGTCTCATTGACCACGACCAATTCATAAAGACCAATCCGGCCTTCATATCCGGTGTGATTGCAAGCAGGACATCCGACCGGTGTGTAAAGGGTCACATCGTCGTTTGGATCAATCCCCAACGTTTCTCGCTCAAAGGCATCCGGCGCCTTGGGTGCTTTGCAGTTTTCGCACAATCGCCGCACAAGACGCTGCGCCAAAACACCCGCAATCGTCGGTGAAAGGAGGAATGGCTCGACACCCATATCACGCAAGCGAGTCACCGCGCCGATGGCTGAATTGGTATGGATCGTGGAGAGAACCAGGTGACCGGTAAGCGATGCTTGGACAGCAATTTGCGCGGTCTCAACATCACGGATTTCCCCCACCATCACGATATCTGGATCCTGACGAAGGATCGCGCGCAGACCTGTCGCGAAGGTCATTCCCACCTTGGTGTTGACCTGGGTTTGCCCGATCCCATCAAGCGCATACTCGACGGGATCTTCGACGGTTAGAATATTGACACCCGGATCATTGAGGAGCGTCAGCGCGGCATAGAGCGTGGTGGTCTTGCCTGAACCGGTTGGGCCGGTCACGAGGATGACGCCATTGGGTTTGGCCAACACCTTTTTAAACCGTTCCCGGATTGACTCGGGCATCCCCAACGCATCGAGATCGAGCTGCGCATGCTCCTTATCAAGCAGTCGCAGCACCAGGCGTTCACCAAAGCGCGAGGGCAAAGTCGAGACACGAACATCAACGAGCCGACCACCCATGGCGAGGCTGATGCGTCCATCCTGCGGCACGCGCTTTTCAGAGATATCGAGGCGCGCCATGACCTTGACGCGGCTGGTCAACACCGGCGTGAGCTTTTGCGGTAGGTTCAAGACTTCACGCAACAACCCATCTATCCGTAAGCGTATTGAAAGACTGGTTTCATATGGTTCGATATGGATATCAGATGCGCGCGTTTTCACAGCCTCGGCGATGAGGGCGTTGATCAGGCGAATGATGGGGGCATCATTCTCTGTATCAAGAAGGTCTGCAGTCTCTGGTAAACCCTCGGCAAGAGACGACAGATCTTCGACACCATCATCATCGTCAAAGGTCGCAGCCGACAAGCCTTCGGCCGCATAAATCTCTGACAGGCGACGATCGAAAATCTTGCTGGCCAACCTCTCAAAACGCACAGGTTTGCCCGCAGCACGGCGTGCCTCGACAAGACTCCACAGCGATGGCGTGGCGTCCGGGTCGTCCGATTCCCGTACACCGACCACCGCCTCGTCACCATCAGTATCAAGAAGGATTAAACCGCTGTCTTTGGCGAAGGCATAAGCATAGCGAAGCGCATCTCCAGCAGCGCGATCAGCGGTCGTTTCACTCATTGCCCGACCTCGGCTCTCCATCGACATCGACCTGTTCCTCGTCCGGCAGCCTATCCGCCGCACCGAGGAGTTCTTGCTGAAGCAATTCAAGGCGCGAGGGGCCTTCGCGGTTGCCATCCGCACGGATCTGCCTGCCCTCAACGAACTGGTACTTCTTGGCGGTAACGAGGTTCGCCGAGTTGCGGTCTCTGATAATCGTTGGGCGAATGAACACCATCAGTGTGGTCTCTTCCTCAGAACTCTCCGAGCCGCGGAAGAAAAAACCAAGCAGAGGAATATCACCCAAGATCGGCACTTTTGATTCCGTCCGCCGACGGTCGTTATCAACCAAGCCGCCAATGATGAGTGTCTGCCCATCGCCCGCGACGGCAACCGTCTCAACCACCGATTTGTTGGTGATGATGCTATCCGAAGCCGTGGTGAAGGCGCCGATTGAACTTATCTCCAACCGGACCTTCAAAAGAACAGAATCGCCTTCATTGATCTGCGGCGTCACCTGGAGAATGTTGCCGATATCCTCCCGCTCAATATTCCGGAACCCTCCTTGAAAGTCCGATCCCACCGCTTCGCCGGTCACGATGGGGATCTCTTGGCCAGCTTGGAAGTTCGCCGTCTCGTTATCAAGAACGGTGACATGGTTGGTGGAGAGAACATTGGATCGGCCGTCTGACTTGATCGCCGAGACCAGCACACCCCAAACATCCCCGTCATCGGTGATACCGCCGAAGCCAGATAGAAACCCGTTGAAACTCAAAAGGTCCGACACCGCCGCCTGCACCAGCTGTCCCGAGAGAGCAGCGACATCCGAATCGACATCATCGACCTGCGTGACAATCACCGTTCCTGTGTCGGTGGTCTCTGTCGTCTCACGCACCCCGTCATCCTCTGTCAGAAAAAACGCTGCTCCTGCTGCGGACAATAGGTTTGGCTGCGTGTCCGTAAAAGTTGCCGCCGTGAGAGGGATGTTGTCACCGCCCGTGAGGTATTGAACCCCTAGCTCTCGAGCCGTGTTGTCGTTGATTTCCACCACCAGGGCTTCGATCATCACTTGAGGCCGTTGAACATCGAGCCGCGCGACCAATTGGCGAATGGTCTTTTGCACCTCGAGCGAGGCATTGACCAAAATAGCATTGGTCGGCTTATGGAAACTTATCCTTGGACTGATGGATGAACTATCGGCACCAGCCGCCGTGCCATCACCGCTGCCAAGGAGAGTGTTGATGATCGGGATGATCTGCTCACCATCCGCGTGATTGAGATAAATCGTGTCAAAATTACCGCGTAGACGGCTGGTTTGATCGAGCTGCTCAATAATCGGTATCACCGATTGGATTTGATCCGGTGTACCCCTGAGGATGATCTGGTTGGTGATTTGATCGTCGATCACATCGAGCTGACGCGAATTGGCATCACCGCCCGCGCGATCACCAACCACAGCGCGCAAAGTCATGGCGACACTTTCAGCGCTCGCGTTTTCAAGAAGAAACGTTCGTACAATGGTGGTATCGATATCAATCCGCTTGACGACATCCTGTACACGATCAACATTGCGTTCGGAGTCAACAACAACGACGGCGTTGCTTTCAGAGATCGGAATCAACAGACCCTGCTGGCCAACGAGCCCACGCAAGGCACTGGCCGCTGAACGCACATCAATATGCTCAAAAGCGATGATCCGTGTAACCGTCGATGTTTGCCCCGAACTGCCTTCGAGCGGCGCTGAATCGCGCGCACCCTGCTCAATGGGGACGATTTTGTAGACGCCATCACCCGCAGGAACGGCCGTGAACTTGTTCACCTGGAGCGTTGCCAAAAAGACTTCCCATACCTGTTGCGGTGTCAGGCCCATGCCAGGAGGTGAAATAATGTTGGCCCGTCCTTGAAGGCTTGGATCAAGCACGAGCTGAAATCCCGTCCTTTCCGCGACCTCCGAGGCAACCAAGGACAGATTGGCGTTCTCGTAATTGAGCGTCACGAGGGGCTGCGCTGCAACAGGGGACGATACACCCATCAGCATCAAGACCAGCGCGGCAAACAAGTGTTTCAGCATGTTGATCTACTGCCCCAAGAGAGCGGTACTTGGTACCGTCCGTTCGAATTCTTCGTCGCCCCGTACAAAGGTCACGGTCACGGTATTCTGTTTACTGATTTCACTCAGCAAGATGTTGATTGCATCTGCCGATGTCGGAAGCTCGCGGCCTGCGACCCGAAGAATGCGATCGGATGGAATGACGCCTTCAGCATCCAACAATGGCGCAATCCACGGCATTTGTTCGACAAACGCGGCCACGCCAATGACTTGGCTCTCTGTTTGTTCAATCGGACCAGTCGATGCAGCAGGTTGGGGTGGCTCGATCACCTGAATGCCCGAATTCTCCCGATCCGGGCGCTGTTTTAAGGACAGGGTTTCCGAGGCGCCTTGCCGGCTAATCACCACCCGCGTTTCTTCGATCCGCTCAAGCATCACACCAGGAATGATCTCTTCATTCACGCGGACAAGCTTTTGGTCTTCTCCGGGGACAGCGATGACAGCAGAAGGGGTGCCCTCACCCGCCACCACGGCCGTCGGTCCCACCAAGGTGAGCTTCAACGTCGTCTCTTTGAGATCTTCTTCAACCACCTCAAACGCGTCAGCATCGTCCGTAACCGGACCGAAGAGGAACGAAGACTGCAACGTCGAAAGATCGCTGTCGATGCCGCGTCGCAACTCGGCACGTTGGCTGATCACCACCCCATCAGCTCCGCCCAAGGGCCCAAAGGCTGCCAAAAGGGCGTCGACCAAGGCCAAGGCGATCAAGGCCGATGCCGCAACAGCCGCGATGCGCGCCGACCGTGGTGAACGGTCGGCCTTGGCCGCTAACGCTGGTCCTTGTGGCAACATTTCTGACCTTTTCCGAGCAGCGCCTGTGCAAGGGATGCGCATGCCTCGGACCCCTGTCTTCAATCTTCGCGGCCAACGCTACAACTTAACGATTAGATTAAAGTAAGCAAAATCCATAGGGAACAATCCGTGCAAAAAAGGGCGCAAAAAGCGCCCTTTATCGTGGATCATTGAGCTTGGATTAGAATGACGCGGTGAGGCTGATCGAAAATGCCTGGCCTCGATCGTAGCGCAGGTAGGGCACCTGCTCGCCCTCAACACCTTCACGATAAACGTCGAACTCTTCGCCAAGGAGGTTTTGGACCTTTGCCTGGAGGCCATAAACGCCCCGCAGCATTTCAAAGTTCCGGGAGACCAGAAGGTCCACCGTGAGCGGCGGATTTTCGACAATCTCTGGCAGCAAGGCACCACCAGGCGCTGGCGTGCCGCCGGCGAGAATGCGGTCGCTGGCGTGGTTGAGAAGAGCGGTCGCTTTGAAGCCAGTATCTGGATTTTCGATACTGAGCTGGAAATTCGCAAGATGATCCGATTGGCCCACCAAGGAGCGGCCATCATCGAGGAAACCGACACCATTCTGGATCACTTCCTGCGCTGAGGTGCTTTGATTGGGGAGCGAGATGTCGCCTTCGGCGTCAATCTCGGATTGCGAATAGGTGTAGTTGAAACCCGCAAACAGCTCCTTATCGCCAAAAAGGTTGCCAGGCATCACGTCGAGGAAACCAACGTTGTGAAGACTAAAGCGCTTTTCGGCTTCAAACTCGATGCCCCATATTTCTGCCGATGGTACGTTCACGAAGGTTGTGCGATTGTCTTCGGTGCCGAGCTCCACACGCTCGATCGGGTTTTCGATGTCCTTGTAGAACAGACCAAGCGTCACGAATTCACCGCGGCGAAAATAATACTCTCCGCGAACATCATAATTGGTCAGCTCCGAGTTCTCGAGGAACGGGTTCCCCGCGATGCCGACGTTAAAGTCAGGATCGTTGAAAATGGTCGGGACCAGTTCACGGAACTGAGGACGCGTGATCGTCTCTGAGTAACCCGCGCGAAGCTGAAGATTTCCGAGCGGGTTCCACGTCACGGTGACGGCGGGAAGGACATAGTCCTCCTCAATCGCATCGATTTCCGTCACGTTGTCAGGCGTGGCTGCCAAAAAGGTCGAAGCCTCTTGAGTCGAGCTCTCAAAACGAGCGCCGATCGATGCCCGCAGGTACTGATTAATTTCGAAATCCGTCAACGCATAACCGGCGAAGACTTCGAGCGAGGCTTCACTTTCATCGGGGAATGCTGGATTCGAAATGGGTTGGAATTCGATCAGACCAAGATCTATAACGTCTTCTGAGTAAAGAACGTCAACGCGCGACCCTTCGATCAGAGACACGAGGTCAACGTTGCCCGTTAAAGGCCCCTCGGTAATACGGCGCGGAATATCTTGGAGTTGGAATTGACGGCGGGAAGTGCTCCGTTCTTTATCCGTATAAGCACCACCGAACAAAACCTTTACCTCACGATTGGCAAAAGTCAGAGGCTTCTCGAAGTCAAGGCCCGCATAAAAATTGGTGTCGTCGAGAAAAGAAAAGTTGATTTCGTTAAGCTCACCACGACGACTGACCACCTGGTTTGATGTCCGCGTGATCGTGCTGCCGTCAGCACCCGTCAGCGTTTGGGTGACGTCATCACGGCTGGTGGTACGTTCTTGCGGAGCGTCCCGCGAGGCTTCACCGTAGGCAACGCGCCAATTGGCTTGGAGATCACCAAGGCTCGCCAATGTGTGCTCACCGTTGAGCTGGGTCTGCCAAACTTCCCGCTCGATGTAGTCGGTGAACTCAAAAAGACCACCGTCTTCGTTGAAGAATTCACTCTGTGTACCTTGGTCAAGAACACCAAGCTGCGCACGCTTCAAAGAGCTACGCAGGAGGTAGGATGTGAGCGAGATCTCGTGGTCACCCACTTCAACACCAAGGGTGTGAAGCGCGTTCACTTCAACGGTGTGACGGGTTTCTTCGTAGTCGCGGCGATCCGTCAGGAAACTGGTCCGATCATCAACCGAAAGGACATCCGTGTTCGCACGGTCGCGAACCTCGATAGCGTCGCGGCTTTGGAACTCGTTCGAGTAACCAACGACCAAGGCGGTGCCAAGGCGCATGGAGGCATTATCAACGAGAACCCGACCCACCGAGAAGGAGGCTTCGCCGTTAAGAGGCGTGTTGTCCTCAACGGTGATGACCGCGAGGTCCGTCACATCTTCGTTCAGGGCTCGGGCGACATCGGCGCCAGAGATAGAGAAATCACCGCGCGCGCGTGCGTCAGCGATAGAAGGCAAGTCCCGTGAACCATCGTCCCAGCCAAAACGATCCGTGTCTGATCCATTATAGAAAAGACCTTCCTGGAACGTTGTTTCTGTATCACCCGAGAAGCCGATCGAGAGACTGAAGAAGTTGTTCGTCGGTACCGCGATGGTTTGAAGATCGATCGCGGCACCGCCAAATTCGCCAGAGAATTGCGGCGAAAAGGTCTTTTGTGCCAGGGACCCTGACAAGAGATCAGTGGGGATTAGATCGAGCGGGGCCGCGCGCCGCAGGGGCTCCGGCGACGGAATGGGAACACCGTTGATCGTCGCCGCTGAATATCGCTCGTTCAAACCACGAGCCACCGGGAATTTTCCGTCAACGATCGAAATACCCGTCACCCGGCGAAGGGCTGCAGCGATATCGGAGTCGCCCGTTCTCTGAAAATCTTCAGCATCAAGCAGGTTGGCAATCTCTGACGTTGATCGCTTTTCGTCTGGAACGAAGGCGCCGCGGACGACAATCAAATCGCCGTCGTCATCGTCTTGCGCGATAGCAGATGCCCCCATGCCGCAGAGCGCGAGCACCAACACTGACGATGAAACCAGTGTTTTCTTCTTCTGCATGATTGCCCTCAAGTCCATCAGTTATCCAGTAAACGGAAAAAGAAACCCAGGCGGATTGGTTTCATCCACCTGGGCCCAAGGCATTAGGCGTTAGTTGTTTTCATCCAGGAAGGACCAACCTGCGTGCCAATTGTCGGCGTCATTCTCGAAGGCACCAACATAATCGACATCATCGAGGAACGCTTCGATCGCAGCGGCCTTTTCCGCCGCTGTGACACCGCTAGGGAGGGTCACAGCACCATAAAACGTCTCGAGCGTGCCAATAATCGTTGATCCCGCATTGGTCACCTCGCCCGTTGAAAGGAGCGGAAGGCCCGTTTCTGATTCCGTACCAAGACCGCTGAACGTCGGGTTGCCGTTCACATTATCTGTACCCGTGGTAAAGATATCGACATCACCGGAGCCAGTGTCAGCTGCGGACCCGTCAAAATCAGCGACAAACACAGAGCGGAGCTCTGGTTCCCGCGATGGGCTCACGCTCGCATCGGTGAAATCGGTCGCATCGTCGCGCACACCAACCACGATAGCGTTCGCAATGAGCCCGTCCGTGCCCGCACGAAGAACGATCCCATCGTCGTTGCCATTGCTATTGTCAGCAGTGCCATCATTCTGCGCGTCGATGATGTTGGATGCGGTAACGTTGGCGATCACAGGCACCGAGATCGGCGTCACATCTGCGTTTGAGCTGCGGTTGTCGCCCTCGAACACATTGTCGTTGCTTTGGTCACCGTTCACGACAATCGCAAACTGCAGCGCACCCTGCCAGCCGTCAGTCCAGTCGATCGAGTCGTCACCAGCATTGCTGATGATGATGTGGCTTGCGTTCACCGTGCCGCCAAAGAACTCAATGCCGTCATCCGCATTATCGACGACCTCAACAAAATCCACCGTGGTGCCGTTGCCGACACCTTGAAGCGCAAGACCATTAAGTTCGTTGGTATCGGTGAACGGAAAGCCGGCGTACCGGATTTGGAGATATTCGATATTGCCTGAACTGTCATCCGTGGTTGCACCACCGAAGAGCCCTGAGTTGCCCTCACCGAACTTCTCGCACGCAATGGTGCCTCCCGTTGCACTGCCGTCTGCACAGGCATTGATCGGTGCACGACCGTTCACGACAACGCCGCCCCAACGGTCGAAGTTGCCGGTCACCGGTGTCGAGGCGCCTTCCAGGTCCCGCAGGTTGGTCATGATCACCGGTGACGTATCCGTGCCATTGATCGAGATTTGGTTGCCGCGGGAGACGATCAGCGTGTCAACTTCTGGGTCATCGGACGCGGCAAAGATGGTCACGCCAGCAGGAACCGTCAGCGTCACACCGCCCGCGCTATCTGCCGCACCGAGATCGTCACCCACGAAAACAGAGCCGGACAGCTCATAAAGCGCGCCAGCGACAAGCGTTACATCACTGGTGAGCGTCCCTGTAAGCGTACAGATAATACTTTCGCTGCGATCACTCGGGATCGAACGGTTGGTGTTTTGGAAGGTGCCAGCCGGGCAGTCACCGACGGTCGACTGAACTGAACCGCTGAGGAGACCAACAGGAAGGACCCACTCACGCAGCCAGCTCGATGCCACCGACTGAACCGATGGGTCGAAAGCACCGACATAATCGACGACCTGGAGGAATGGGTTGAAGTCTTCTTCGTCCACCGTGAGGTCCACCGTCTGGCGGGTGATCGTCACGACATCATCGTCTTCGCCATTGGTGTTGAGGTCACCGGAACCGTCGATCGGGAAACCGAAGGTCGGGTCGATGTCCGCGTTGCCAGCCAGAAACAGGCCATTGATGAGGTTGATGTTCGACAAGATCACGTTGTTCCGCGTCGTATCGCCCGTCATTGTCTCAAAGTCGTCGACAAAGCTTGCCGGGACGGCGCTACCGATCAGGTTACCTTCGTCGTCTTCTGCCTGAACGCCAACAACTGGGCTTGCGCCGTCGTTTTCGAGATCAGTCTCAGCCACAACGACCGAAAAGAACTCGGGAAGAACGTCCGCGTCGCCGCTGTTTTGGGTGAAGCTGATGCCCGGCTCGCGGGTACCGGAAACAATACCGTTGGCAATGACAGCTGCGGTACCAGCACGAAGGGTGATGCCACCGTCGCTACCAACGCCGGCAGAGGCGTCGCCATTACCAACAAAGGTGAAGTTTGAGATCGTTGGGAACGAACGAGGATCCGCATCAGGATCATCACCAACGTTGTCGCCTTCGATCTGGTTGTCGTTGCTGTTCGAACCATCGTCGTCGCCAACCACAACGGCGTACTGGATCGAACCTGTCCAGCCGTCGGTCCAGTCGATCGAGTCATCGTCTGCATCCGAAACAACGAGGAAGCGGACATTGGCCGTACCACCGAAGAATTCGATGCCGTCATCGGCGTTGTTGTGGATCTGGATGAACTCGAGCGTCGTGCCGTCACCAACACCTTGCAGTGCCAGACCGTTGAGCTCGTTGTCATCAGTGAAAGGGAAACCAGCGTACTGGATACGCACGAAGCTCAGCGTACCGGAGTCGTCGCCAGCATCCGAACCACCATAGAGGCCCGAGTTGCCTTCACCGTTCGCGATACAAGCGTCGGTGCCGCCAGTGGCGCTACCGTCGCTACAGTCGTTGATTGGCGCGAGACCGTTAATCACAATACCGCCCCAGCGGCTGGTGTTGGTGGTCTCTTCGAACGACACAGCGCCTGTCTCATCAACGAAACCGTTCGATGCTGCTTCTTCGAGGTTGAGGTCGGTGCCCTGAACGTCAGCGTCCGCGAGGTCGGAAAGGGTGGTGAAGATGATCGGGTTGATGCGCGTGCCTTGAGCTTCGATGGTCGAGCAAGGCGAAACAACGAGCGTATCAACGATAGCGTCGTCGTTTTTCGCAGCGATCACAGCGCCTGGCTCAATGATGAGCGTGCCAGTGTCGGCCGCCGAACAATCAACCGTCATTCCATCGACAGTGTTCTCACCAACGAATGTTGGGCCGTCGATGACGTAGAGGTTGCCTGCTGCGAACGTTTCGGTGCCGGTGATCACCGTGCTGTCCGTACCAACCGTGATGGTGCTGGTCGACGCGCTGGCTGGGTCAAGCAAGCAGGCCGTGATGTTCACGGTACCGACGGTGACCGTGCCTTCGGTGAAGTTGGTGCCGCAAACGGTTGCGGTGAAATCGACTTGGTTATCGCCAATCAGCAGAGGGTCGTTGCCGTCACTACCTGTACCGTCGCCTGAACCATCAGAGCCTGACGTGACAGAGATGTTCAGAACGTCG
>JBCCBY010000029.1:0-16871 GCA_039033795.1 Pseudomonadota bacterium
ACGTCAACGTCGACCAGCTGAACGGCTGTACGTAGCGCGAGCGCATCGCGTCGGGCCTCCGTCCTGCTTGCGCCTTCCATGGCCTCGGGAAGTGACGCCAGATGCCGCGCGATGGCTTCAAGCTGAAAACCGAGACTGCGCGGGTTCTGCTCGTCGAGAACAAGCAAGTCGAGCACAAGCCCCGTCTCATCGCGGTTGCTGGGGTCGAGCCAGGCACTCAACGCGCGGGATCGTTCGGGCCATTCGTTATCGAGAAGGGAAAACCATGCGGTGTCCCGGTTGGTGCCCTTGGCAATCATGTCCTGGCGGTGAACACCCTCGAAGGTGAAGCCGAGCCGCTCCGCAGCACGAAACGAGCGGTCATTCTCGGCGTTGCATTTCCATTCGCAGCGTCGATAGGCCAGGTCATCGAACAGGTGGCGCATCATCAAAAACATCGCCTCGGTTCCGGCCAATGACCGTTGCATCGCTTGGCCATAGACAATGGACCCAAGCTCCGCGCTGCCATGCTCAGGCCGGATCCTCAAAAAGGAAGCCGTGCCCATCACCGCACCGGTCGGGGCGACGATCGCCATGGTGTTGCCGGTTTCTTGCCGTTCCCGAAGTGCGTTCTCAGCATCCTTGGGCGAGGAGAATGGTCCCCACAGCATGTAGGTCCAAAGCTCCTCGCGCTCTTGCGCCATCAAACGGCAAAGCGCATCGGCTGGGTCTGGCCATTGAAGCGGCACGAGGCGCGCATGGTGACCGTCAAGAGCTGTTTCACCCGGAAGACGGTCGGTCAGAGGAACACGGGGCGACATAGCACGTCCAAAGCTTTCGAGACCTTCGCTTTACGGCGCTGCGTGAACTTGCCAAACGACCTTTCGTGTAAAAGGTTCCCGTCATGAGTCACCGGGCAGCGCCCACGCCCTTCGGGCTTTTTGAACGTATGTTGGCGCTGCGCTACCTCCGGGCGACCCGGAAGGGCGCCGGTGTCAGCTTGATCTCGATCATCGCGTTTCTTGGTATCATGCTGTCCGTTGCGACACTGATCGTTGTCATGTCTGTGATGCAGGGTTTTCGCGTCACACTGCTCGATCAACTGCTGGGGGTGAACGGCCACGTGTTCGTTCAGCCTCCACGCAACACGTTGTCTGCGGATGGTGACCTTTTGCGATCACTCGAACAGATCGACGGTATCGACCGTGTTGTTCCTGTGTTGAAGATAGAGGCCTATGCGGTGAGTGCGGAAGGTCAAACACCCGTCTATATACAAGGCGTTGATCGCGAAGACCTGATGGCCATTGAGCAGATCACCGGCGGCCAAGCGCGGCGGGACGGCGACTTCGACACGTTTGGTCTTGGTGAGCGCGGCGGCAATGGCATTGCCCTAGGCATTGGTGTGTCAGCGAAACTTCGGGTCGGCGCAGGGGATCAGATCACCTTGATCACCGGGGGCGGGGCGGAAACGCCCTTTGGAAACACGCCGACAACGGAGAAAAACTACACCGTTGAAGCTGTCTTCGCCGTTGGCAATTCTGAGTATGATGGAATTCTTCTCTATATGCCGCTCGAGCAGGCGCAGCTGTTCGGCCGCAAACGGGGACAAATCACCGAAATTGAAATCAGGGTCGATGATCCGTTGGTGCTTGACCCCTACCTCCCCGCGATTGAGCAGGCCGTTGGACGCCAGGGTTATGTTCTTGATTGGCGCGATCGTTTCCGCTCCCTCAACAATGCACTTGAGGTGGAGCGGGGGCTTCAGCGCATCATCCTCTTAATGATCGTTGGGATTGCGACCCTCAACATCATTTCCGGGCTGGTTATGTTGGTGAAGGACAAAACCAGCGATATCGCTGTCTTGCGCACCGTGGGGGCCACGGAGGGTTCGATCCTCAGGATTTTTTTGATGGTGGGCGGACTGATCGGTGTCACGGGTGCGCTTTTTGGTGTGGCACTTGGCAGCGCGCTCGCGGCGAACTTAGGAGCGGTGGAGCGCTTTTTATCGTCCGTTTTCGGATTTAGGCTGTTCAATCCGGCAATTTACTATCTCGATGAAATTCCTTCGATCTTCGAGTTTTCTGAGGTGCGGAATGTGCTGATTTTTGCCCTAGTGATGGCGCTTTTATCGGCGGCTTATCCTGCGTGGAGAGCATCCCGGCTCGACCCGGTGGAGGCGCTTCGGTATGAGTGAGGCGATCACATTGGATGGCGTTTCCCGGCGCTACGGGTCCTTAACGATCTTCGAGGAGCTCAACCTGTCGATCGAAGAGGGAGGTTCTGCGGCCCTTCTTGGTCCGTCCGGTTCGGGCAAGTCATCGCTCTTGCATATCGCTGGCCTTCTTGAAAAGCCAAGCGCTGGGGAAGTCACGATCTCTGGGTCAACCACCGCAAAGCTGTCGGATCGTCAGCGGACGGCCATCCGTCGGGAAACGGTGGGTTTCGTTTACCAGTTCCATCATCTGCTGCCGGAATTCAATGCCCGGATGAATGTGATGATACCGATGCTGATTAAAGGTCTTGGTGAGGGGGCAGCAAAAAAACGGGCAGGTGACCTTCTTGATCGTCTTGGTTTGGCAGAGCGTCTCAGCCATCAACCAGCCCAATTGTCAGGCGGGGAGAAACAGCGTGTGGCCATTGCCCGGGCCCTTGCTAACGAACCTCGTCTTATCCTGGCTGATGAACCAACGGGCAATCTCGACCAGGAGACGTCCGCCAAGGTTTTTGACCTACTCGTTGAGACCCAGCGGGAAAGCGGCATGGCGATGATTGTTGCCACCCACGATGAGGCACTCGCTGCGCGTTTGCCGCGGATCCTTCGGATCAAAGGCCAACACTTGGTTGGTTAACGTCCGTGCTCTTCGGCGTTAGACTGAACGTCCTGGGCGGCGTTGGAGGCGTGTTTCTGTGCGAGTTTTGCTGGGCTTGTTCATGGTTCTTGGCGCTCTTTCGGGATGTGCCGGTCTTTCTGAAGATCAGTGCCAGATCTTGAATTGGGAGGCGGAAGGCCGAAGCGCGGGGCAATATGGTGGCGGGCCAACGAGCTATTCGCGTCTTGCCTCACAATGCAGCCGTTACGCGATCGTCCCCGATTACCAAGCCTTTGAGCGCGGCCGGCAACAAGGCCTCGTGCGTTTTTGCACGCCTGACGGCGCCTATATTGCCGGTCTCGCTGGACGGGGCAGCACAGCACAATGCGTCGGTGGTGATTCAAGCCTCACCCTGATCCATCAGGCAGCGCTCCATTACAGCCAAGCTGAGCGAGAGTTAGAACGAGCACGGAACGACCTCGAAAGCGCGATCGACGATCGCAACTTTGCGCGCCAAGAAGCCCGATCCATCCGCGCAAAGCTTCGGAAGGAAGACGATCCCGATAAGATCGAGGACTTGGAGCGGGAGCTTCGCTATCAGCTCAACCGCGCTGATGATTATGAGGCGGATAAGGTGCGGCTCTTGTTTCGCATCGCTGATCGCGAACGAGACTTTACGCGCGCGCAGTTCGAACTTGACCGCGTCCGCGCTGAGTTCGGTCTTGGGTTTGGACCCAGCCCGTTTTTCTAACGGGTGATGCCCAGAAAGACATAACCCAGCACAAAAATAGCGCCGATCAAAACGATCGTGAGAAACAGCCTGAAGACCGTGGAGGTTGTGTAGCTGATGCTGACAGCGATCATCGCCAGCGGCAAGATTGCGTAAAGCAAGACAGTTTCTAGTGTCGGCAGCCCTTCACTTGGTGTGAGTGGCCCCAGAACGCCGATAAAGATTGCCGCGATGCCAGCGATCGAGACGATCGCGCTGGCCAAAAACCTTAACATAGACTGCCCTCCCATTCGGCCCCGTGCTGATATGATGAAACCAGCGTCGAGGTGGTCCGTCCACAAAAAAGCCCCGCTGGCGCAGGGCTTCTTTCATGTCGATAAGGCCTCTTGGCCTATTGCTCGGTGCCGTCCATTGCGGCCTCAACCTCGTCGGTTGTTTCCTCGACGGCGGCTTCCATGTCGTCGGCCATGTCTTCCATCGCGCCCATCATGTCGTCGGCCATGTCTCCAGCTTCCGTTGCCATCTCCTCAGCGGTTTCGACAGCTTCCTCAGCCATGTCTTCTGCTTCTTCGACGACAGCTTCCATCTCCATGGTGGCTTCTTCTGCCTCCATCATGGGTGCTTCTTCTGCTTCAGGAGCTGGTGCTTCTTCCGCAGCTTCTTCGACTTCAGCCTCAATGGCCTCCATCGCTTTGTCTTTCATTTCAGTGACTTGGTCACATGCGGCAATAGCAAAGAGCGATGCTGCGCCAGCGAGCAAAGCGAGTCTGTTCATGTCAATTCCCCAGGTACGAGTTCCCTAAACGTCTTTTAAGAAAAAGTCGTCAATGCGCAAGAGCAGGTTTTGTCTTGGTTAGTGATGCCGCCTTGGCGCGTTAGAGACCGGCGTCGGCGACCGCCTGGTCGTAGGCGCCGCTCACGTCCAGCCACTCCTCTTCAGCGGATTCTAATGCCCGAACGAGATCCGAGCGCTCCTTGTTCAACAAGGCTGCGCGCGAGGGATCGGCATCGTAAAGCGTGGGATCCGCCAGCGTGCCATCGAGTTGCGTGATGGCGTTGGACAAGCGATCGATCTCTTTTTCGGCGCTTTGAACCTTTTTCTTGAGTGGCTGAAGCGCTTTGCGTTTTTCTGCCGCTTCGCGGCGCCGGTCGGCGCTCGATTCAGGTGAGGTTTTTGTTTTGCCCGCGGTCCGCCGCTCCAACGAAAGGATACGCTGTCGGTAATCGTCGAGGCTGTCATCAAGGTGATGAACCCCGCCGCTGCGGACCTCCCAAAGGGTGTCTGCCACCGCCTCAGCCAGATGCGCATCGTGGGTGATGAGCAACACCGCGCCTTCATAAGCATTCAGTGCTTCGATCAACGCATCGCGGCTGTCGATATCGAGGTGGTTGGTCGGCTCGTCGAGGATCATCATGTGCGGGTGGTCGAACGTGATCAGTCCAAAGAGGAGCCGTGCTTTTTCCCCGCCTGAGAGCTTCTCCACCTTCGTCTCTGCCTTTTGCGGCCCAAAACCAATTTGGGCGGTCCGGGCCCGCACCTCGGCCTCTGTTCCCTCCGGCATCAGCAGGCGGACATGGTCGTAAGCGGATTGTTTTGGCTTAAGCTCGTCCACTTGATGCTGTGCGAAATAGGCGACTTTGAGTCTTTTGTGTTTGTAGAGATTGCCGTCAAGCGGCGCGAGGCGTCCTGCGATCGCTTTCACCAATGTCGACTTGCCTTGACCGTTGGCCCCAAGGATCGCCACCCTGTCGTCACTGTCAATCCGCAAGGTGATGTCACGCAAAACGGCATGGCCTTCTTGATAACCGATGAAAGCCTTCTCGAGACGGACAATTGGCGGCGCCATAGCCGGTTTTGGGGAAGGGAAATTGAACGGTGTCGTCCGCTCAGCAATAGGAAGGTCCACGGACGCGAGTTTTTCGATCGCTTTCACACGGCTTTGCGCCTGTTTGGCCTTTGACGCCTTCGCCTTAAAGCGATCCACAAAGGCCTGCATATGTGCCCGTTGCGCCTCGATTTTTTCAGCTTTCGCGCTGGCCAGGCGCGCCTGTTCGGCCCGTCTTGCGGCATAGGTGTCATAATTACCCACGTGGACGGAGAGCTTTTTGTGATCGAGCGCGAGAATATGGCTCACCGAGCGGTTGAGCAAACCGCGATCGTGACTGATCACGATGGCGGAGTACGGATATTTCGCAAGGTAGGTTTCGAGCCACGCCGCTCCTTCCAGATCCAGATAGTTGGTCGGCTCATCAAGGAGCAGCAGGTCGGGCTTCGCAAAAAGCACCCCCGCGAGCGCCACGCGCATGCGCCAACCGCCTGAAAATTCCTCGCATGCACGGGCTTGCTCGTCGGTCGAAAAACCAAGACCTGAGAGCACAGAAGCGGCCCGCGCTTCGGCTGAATGCGCTTCAATATCGGCGAGCCTTGTCTGGATCTCTGCGATCGCCATTGGATCGTCTTCGGTTTCCATGCGTATCAAGAGCGAAGCCCGTTCTTCATCGGCGCGAAGCACGGTATCGAGGAGACTGTCTTGCGTGGCTGGCGCCTCCTGCGCGACGCCGCCAATACGCGCGCCCGGTCGAATCGAAATCGCGCCATCATCGGGGCTGATTTCATCCCGGATAAGGCGAAAAAGGGTCGATTTCCCGGTGCCGTTTCTGCCTGTGAACCCCACGGTCCAGCCATCGGAAATCATCGCTGTGGCTTGTTCAAACAGCGGTCGTCCTTCAATTCGGTAGGTGAGGTCATTGATATGCAACATGGCGCGGCTGGCTCTAGGGGTTCATGGATGACAAGGGAAGCGGCGATCAACGAACGTTTTGATGCGGTGACGGGCAAACGATCACCAGCAGGTAAGTGGATGGACGGCGCGTTTTTTTGGGTTCAGCTTCGTTGACGGATGCCAGTCGCTATAAAGGGGAGGGCGGTGGAAGAAGAGAGTTACGAGGTCAAGATTGGCACCTTGTTGTCCTCCAGGACAATCAAGATAGAGCGAACAGATCCATCGGTCTTTGCCCCGACCTTCCTTGCCCGCCGCTTTCTTGATGAAATGGCGACGATGTCCCTTTCAGGGTTGAAGGTGCTCGACATTGGCTGCGGCTCAGGGGTGTTGTCCTTAGCCGCTCGCCTTGGCGGTGCGGATGTCACCGCAATCGATATCAACGAGGCCGCCCTCGACTGTACACGGTATAATGCTAAACGCCTGGGCTTAACGCTCGACGTGCGCTTTTCCGATGGTCTTCAAGCGGTGCGTCCGGATGAACGGTTCGATGTTGTTCTCGCCAATGTGCCGGGGGCCGCACCGTCAATGACCACCAAGCAAAACGCACCGGTCGACCGCGGCGACGTCAGTGACCCTTTGCTGATCGACGTCGTTCGACGGGGTCCAGAGTTGATGCGGCCAGCGGGCGTGATGATCACGTGGTGCAATGATCTTTTGGGGCTCGCCCCGATCGAAGATCTTATGCGAGACCATTGGGACACCATCGAGGTGCGGCAGGATGTCGACACCCTGATTAACGCAGAAACCGGTCTGAGAATATGGGGGTATGACCGAGACCGCCTGCTGGCTGAGGGCCGGATGCGCACGCGACATGGACGGGATTTTGTCGGGTTGCGCATCTATCGCTTAGCCCTGTGGCGCTAGCGTGATCGCTTGACGCAAGGCGGGGCGAATGCTATCGCCTACAGCCGTAGTCGATTGGATGAGAGCCCATGCGCATCACCGACGCTGAATTGTCTGTGATGGAGGTGCTTTGGGCGGAACCAGGTCTTGGTGCAGCAGAGGTTGCTTCCCTGATTGAGGGAAAGTCGTGGTCGGACAAAACCGTGAAAACGCTGCTGGCGCGGCTGGTTGAAAAAGGGGCACTCCGCGCAGAACAGGACGGAAGGCGTTATCTTTACACGCCGTTGATCGCGCGCGCTGAACATCAAAAGAGTGCCGTGGGCCGGTTGGCTGATAAGCTCTTTGGTGGCCGCGCCGCGCCGCTTGTGGCGCATCTTGCCGACGCGAGGGATCTCACAGATGATGATATTCTTGAACTTGAAGAACTGGTCCGGAGGCTGAAAGATGACCGTGAGTGATCTGCTTTGGCATGGCTTGACGACGACGTTCTGGGTCAGTGTATTGACGGTTTTGGTGCTCTGTGTCCGTCGTTCAGTCACGCAGCGGTGGGGCGCGCGGGTGGCGATGCTTCTTTGGCTCATCCCCGCGGCTCGGCTTTTTTTGCCCACGTTGCCGCGTGTCGTGCTCCGGTCAGGAGAGGAGGCCCAGTGGGACGCTGCTGCGGCATCGGGCGTTTCGGATCCGCCCAAAGGACCAGCGAGCGTTCCCCCGCTCACTGATCAACCAGAGCCAAAAAACGGTCTCGACCCCGTCACCGAGGCCAATGCCATGGACGCCTTTCCAACCGACATACCGGCGATGATGCACGATCTATCGACGGCTTCCGGTTCATTGCCGTTTGTTGGCGCGCCAGGTGCGGAGCTGGCGGCGATGTTCGTTCTCAGCGTTTGGTTTGGCGGGGCAGCGATCTCGCTGGGCCTCTGCTGGGTCAATGTGCGGCGCTGGCGATTGACGATCTTCGCCGAGGCAACACGGTCGCCCGACAGTTTGATGCCGCTCGTTGAACGGGCGCGGCTACGGGCAGGGGTCAACCGTTCGTTTCACGTGGTGGTCAGCGCAGCCGCCACAACGCCCCAGCTTCTTGGTCTTAAACGACCAGTCATCGCGCTTCCTCCCGATTTTTTTGATCGCCTTGACAGTGAGGAACAAGAGATAGCGCTTTTGCATGAGCTGGTGCATTTAAAGCGCTGTGATCTGATCATCATGGCGGTCACCGAAGCGGCAATCAGTCTTCAATGGTTCAACCCGTTAAGCCAGCGTGTACGGAAAGCCGTGCGCGACGATCAAGAAGCCGCTTGCGACGAAACGGTGCGCAGCCTTGGTGTCTGCCGACAGCGATACGCGTCTCTTTTGGTGAAAGCCGCAAGCAGGGCGTCGCGCGTGCCCGCCTTAACGCTCGAACATGGTCTTAAGGATCGTATCCTCCTGATGAGCTCGCCGGTGAGCCCACGCTTTGTGCGCCGTGTTGCTGCGCTCACAGCAATCGCTGGTGCGGCTAGCGTTGCCGCCGCAACAGCATCCTACGCAGATGTCGATATCATGCTGCTGGCGGATGAAACGGCTGACGTTGATCTTGGGCGGGGTGATCCGACTGCGACCGGCCAGCGTCGGCAGGTCGGTCTTGTTGAACCAAAAAGCACGTCTGCGTTCTATTGGGATCATTACCGTAGCGATGCGCGGGACAATCATCTTTACACTCTCCATCGAGACGAGCTGTATCAAACCCCTGCGCGCCCGCCAGTGCCGAGGTCGCCGGTGTCGGCGCTTAAAGAGCAATGGGCCGATTAGCGGTCACGGGGGGTCATCCTGCGCGGGACCAGGCAATAGGCTTCGATGCTGCTGGAGGAGGCCGTAAAAAGGTGCAGCGACCCGTGATGCCCTGCACCTGGCGGCAACAAACGGTGGAGCGCGCCATCGTTTCAGCCAAAGCGAGCACCACCGGGGTTCAAATGATGCACCGACGTTCCTGAAGGCGTCTGTCAAGGCCGCCAACGAACCGGCGCATGCGGCGTGAGACGAAAGGGGGGCGCGCTTCTTGTCACCGCAACGACCGGGCGCTTTTGCGGGCTGGTCAAGAGCGTGCCGGCGGCATGTTCGCGGCCTTCCCCGCACGCAATTCGCGCTCGCGCATCAGCGTTGCTCAACAGGCTGCTCTATCGCGCTTGCATCCTTGCCTTTCAAGCGTCACGATTAACTAAAAAAAGAACATCGTTGCTTGATCGGAGGAATTGAAGTGCTTGGACAAATGCAAAACACACCGCTGCTGCTGACGGATATTTTACGTCAAGCGGTGCGGAACTTTCCGAACCAGGAGATTGTTACCCGGTTGGTGGAGGGCGGTATCCATCGCTATACCTTTGTGGATGCTTCTAAGCGCATTGCTCAACTGGCGCACGCGTTGACAGAAATGGGGATCGGGCGCGGCGACAGGATTGGCGTGATTGGCTGGAACACCCACCGGCAACTCGAGCTTTATTATGCGATTTCGGGCATTGGAGCGATTTGCCATACAATCAATCCGCGGCTTGGCCCTGATAATGCCGGGTACGTCGTGAATCACGCCGAAGACAAGGTTCTTTTTTACGATGCCACGTTTGCGCCTTTGGTGGCGGCGATCGCGCCTGGGGCAAAAAGCGTTGAGCGGTTTGTTGAGCTGTGTCCTGATGGATCAGTCAGCGATAACGGTCTTGAAGCAGAGAGTTTTGAAACCCTCATTGCTGGCCACCCAGACGATTTCGATTGGCCCTCGTTTGATGAAAACACCGCCTGTTCCATGTGCTACACGTCAGGAACAACGGGCAAGCCCAAAGGCGTTCTCTACTCGCATCGTTCACTGGTGCTCGAAGCGATCGTGTCTTGCCTACCCACGGGCCTTGGGTGTTCGCAAAGCGATACTGTGCTGCCTGTTGTGCCAATGTTCCATGTCAATGCTTGGGGCGTTCCTTATACGTCACTCCTTGTTGGTATGAAGCTCGTTATGCCTGGCCCTGGACTTGACGGTGCGAGCCTCCATGATCTCATTATCAACGAGAATGTCACCTATGCCCTCGGTGTGCCAACGGTTTGGCTTAATTTGCTTGCCTATATTGAAGAGAACAATCTCGACCTCGGGAAATTGCGGTACAGTCTCGTCGGCGGCGCTGCGCTGAGTGCGAAGATTATCAAAGGGTATGAGAAATACGGTGTACGGACCCGCCAAGGGTGGGGCATGACGGAGATGTCACCGCTGGGCACCGTCAATATGGAGTCGCCGGGCTTTTATGATTTGCCAGAGGACGAGCGTGTGACGCTTCAGCTTCGTCAAGGCCAAGCGATGCCGTTCGTTGATATGCGGATCGTCGCGCATGATGGCACCCCGCTCCCGCATGATGGAGAATCGGACGGCATCCTTCAGGTGCGAGGCCCATGGATTATCGACAGCTATTTCAAGGCTGATAAATCGGCGGTGGACACGGACAATTGGTTCGACACCGGTGATGTTGCTGTGATCCACCCCGACGGGACGATGCAGATCACAGACCGAGCAAAAGACGTCATCAAGTCGGGCGGGGAATGGATCAGCTCGATCGACATTGAGAACTTGGCGCTCAGCCATCCTGATGTCGCGCAAGCGGCGGCGCTTGGGATGCCCCATCCAAAATGGGACGAGCGACCCTTGTTGGTCGTCCAACTCAAAGATGGGGTGAGCGGTGATACCCGGGCCATTCAAGAGTTCGTCAATGGTCAGTTGTCGAAGATCAGTTGGGTTGATGATGTTCAAGTCGTGGCCGAGATTCCTCTTGGCGCGACGGGCAAAGTTCTCAAAACAAAGCTGCGCGAGCAGTTCGCCGGGTACACGCTTCCCACCGCAGCTTAATGCCCGTTGGCGGGAGGGGCGTTATCGCCCCGTCCCATTCCTTCAGACCCATTGTGCCCTCAGACCTATCGTGAACGGTTAGTCTGGGTCGTCATCGTCATTACGCCGATTGTTACCGAGGAAGCCGCCAATGAGGCGGTTCGCTTCGGACCGGGCGCGCTCTCTCAGCGCGTCTTGCGGCGTTTCGTTGTCGTCGAGTTGAACCCCGATATCGCCCAGAAGATCAGAGGCCAATCCGCGTGCAGCACGATTAATGAGTGGCTGTGTGTCAATTTTGATCGAAGGATCGTTGAATGTCCCTGAGACAGTGACCGGGAGCGGCATTTCTGTAAAATCCGCTAACTGAGGGTCTTTGCCGGCAAGATTGATATCCATGGTGAACGCCTGGGGCGCAAGCGAGATGTTTCCGCCAACGCGCGCGCGGACCACATTCGAAAGGAGCTGGGCGTTGTTGATTGTCACCTCACCATCGGTGATGGTCACACCAAAATCGGCAAGATCGAAATCGGTCTGGGCGGATGGTCGAACCGCGTTCGTCCCCAGGTTGGAGGCCGCGCCTAGGATTGCTTGCGGCACGGCCGTCCCGGCTTGGATCTGGTTCACAAGGTCTATACCGGTGTTGGCAATCTCGCCGAGATTGATGCCGGCGATGGCGCCCTGATTGATATCGGCCCCCATTGATCCGCTGAGGGTCTCGACCCATGCCTTTTGACTTGCGCCCGTCATGTTGAGATCAAGGTTGATATCTCCGGTTCCCGCGAGACGATCTGTACCAAGAAGAGCGGGAGCAGCCTCAGCAAAAGACACCCCAGCCATGACAAAGTCGATGCTCACCGTCGGCGTTCTTTTGTTGGCGGCAACCGTCACCACGCCATTGGCCGTGCCCGAGAATGCGCGCGCTCGGTTGAGTTTAGCGGTGAGCTTTCCATTTCTGATTGTCACCCGCGAGGCCACATCGGTCAGCTCATAGGTCGGAAGAACGACGCGCGCCGCATTCACCGTCAAATTTGCATCGATTGTTCGGAGCGCTGACAGATCGATCTCCTCCTCCGACCACGCGGGGAAGGGCTCAGGCTCTCCCGCTCCGCCGCCGGGGGATTGGCTGTCGTCGGCAGGCATAAACGGACGAAGATCAACCAGCGAAAGATCCGCCCGACCCGATGCCTTTGGACGCTTCCCAGCGAGGTTCAATGTGAATTCAGACGTGCCCTGAAGAACCGCTGAGCTGATATTGGCGTCCTTAATGTCCAATTGTTCCGCCGTCCCGGTAAGGGAGGCGTCAAAACCAATCGCGCCAAGCGGCAGCAAAGCCTCCACACCATCCTCCCCCAAAAGAGGTTTCAATCCGACGATATCGGGCAGGTTGGCGATGATGGTGCCCTCAAGATTGGCCGGCTCTCCGGTGAGCGACAGGTCGCTGTCGATCTGGTTGTCGGCAAACCGCAGCCCGATGCGTGCGTCGGACGAACCGCCCGAAGAAAGCGCGGTGGGATCGTCAATCTGCAGATCAACAGCGAACGGAATGTCTTCAAGATCCATGGACCCTTTGATCACCAGTGGACCGCGCTCGCCTGGCAGTTTCAGTGTGATGTTGGTGTTCTCTGCACGATAGGCGATGTCGGGCGTCAGGTACGCCAAGGCGCCGTTTTTGATCTCAATGGTCCCCGAGAGCCGTGAAATATCGGCGCTTGCTGCGGCTGGCTCGTCCCCGTCAACAACCATGTCCTCGCCAGCAGAGGGGGGAGTTTCGAAGGTGAAATTGTTGGTGCCGTTGGCTTTTTCTTCGAGGTTGATCGTCGGGCTTTCGAGCACGAAGGCATCGATCTGCACGTTGCCTTGCAGCAGAGGAAAAAGTGCAACAGCAAAGCGTGCTTCCTGAACGCGGACCAGAAAAGGCGCAGAGAAGCCCGGTGCATTGGCAACTTCAAAATCGCTGATCGTGAGCCGCGGCGGCAAGACCGTGAGCCCGGTGACCTCGCCAATGGACACCTTTCGCCCAAGCGAATCAGAGGCTGCAATCTCTGCCCGCTCGACCAGATCTTCGGTCTTCAGCACCATGGGCAGCGCAAGGGCGGCCACCAAGAGCAAAAGCAAAATTCCGCCTATGATGCGCAGAAAGAGGTTCATCGCTCCATCTCCCGGGCCATTGCCGCCGCTGTTCGCAGCTCATCCGCTATTGATTCGGCATCATCTGGTTCAAAATCGAGGGGCAGGTCCACCCCAGAACCGCGAATATAAATGCGAACCATGCCACCGTCCGTGGCGCCCACTTGTAAGTCGGCCGCTATGTCACTGTTGGTGTTCAGGCCCATCGCTGGTCTTCTCCTTCGGCGTGTCGCAGTGGGCGTGTGCAACTCGATGTCATCACACCTCTTGCGCTTAAGAACAAAATAGGTACAAAGCAATCTTAATGAACAGGCCTTGGCCGATGAAGAGGATATGCCCACCATGGCGAGAGACTTTAAAGTAGTGGACGGCGGAATGGACAAGGCAAAGGCCCTCGAGGCAGCGCTTTCTCAGATCGATAAGGCCTTCGGCAAGGGCTCGGTGATGCGATTGGGGGGAAATGATTCGGTTGTGCAAATCGAAGCAATTTCGTCGGGGTCGCTGGGGCTCGACATCGCCTTAGGGATTGGCGGTCTGCCGAAGGGGCGGGTTGTGGAGATCTATGGCCCGGAAAGTTCGGGCAAAACCACCCTGGCGCTGCATGTGGTGGCGGAGGCGCAAAAGCAGGGCGGCACCGCGGCCTTTATCGATGCTGAACATGCGCTTGATCCCACCTATGCCAAAAAACTGGGTGTGGATCTCGATGATCTTTTGATTTCCCAGCCTGATACTGGGGAGCAATCCTTGGAAATTGCTGACACATTGGTGCGCTCGGGTGCTGTTGATGTGTTGGTGATTGATTCGGTGGCGGCCCTGACACCGCGCGCTGAACTCGAAGGTGATATGGGCGACAGTTTGCCTGGTCTTCAAGCGCGGCTCATGAGCCAAGCTTTGCGCAAGCTCACAGGCTCGATAGCGCGATCCAACACGCTTGTGATTTTTATCAACCAGATCCGGCTGAAAATCGGCGTGATGTTTGGGTCACCGGAAACAACGACCGGCGGGAATGCCCTCAAATTCTATTCGAGCGTGCGGCTTGATATCCGTCGCATCGGTTCCATTAAGCAGCGCGACGAAATTATTGGCAATCAGACCAGGGTCAAGGTCGTGAAGAACAAGGTGGCCCCGCCATTTAAAGAGGTGGAGTTCGATATTCTTTACGGGGAGGGTATTTCCAAGGTTGGTGAGCTCATTGATCTGGGTGTGCTTGGCAATGTCATCGATAAATCAGGCAGCTGGTACAGCTACAACTCGGAGCGCATCGGGCAGGGGCGGGAGAACGCCAAACAGTTCTTGCGGGATCACCCAGAACTCGCAGCTGAGATTGAAAATCAAGTGCGCGCCAATGCAGGTTTGATCAGCGAAGATCTGCTTGTTGGTCCCGACGAAAGCGATGGATCGTCCACTGCTTAAGGTGCCATAGCAGCGCATCTGAAAGAGATCGGGGGCGCAGGGCTTTTCCTATTTAAGCGATTGCGCTAGCGCCGCTCTAACAGAGGGGAACTCTTTTCCCATCGCCAAAAAATGTGCTGTTTATGGGCTTTGCCGAACTTGCATTTTACACCTTCGCCGTCACAGCCATAGCCAGCGGATTGGGTGTTGTTCTGGCTCGTAATCCAGTTCATTCCGTGCTCTGTTTGATTTTGGCGTTTATCGCAACGGCCGGGTTGTTCGTTTTGATGGGGGCGGAGTATCTCGCCTTCTTGCTTGTCGTTGTCTACGTGGGCGCGGTTGCGGTTCTGTTCCTCTTCGTTGTGATGATGCTGGACGTCGACTTTGCTGAGCTGCGTGCTGATTATGCCAAATATGCGCCACTCGGATTGGTGGTCGCTATCGCCCTTGTCGTCCAAGTCGGGATGATCGTTGCTGCATGGCAACTCCCCGATGCGGCCCGCCAAACCCGTGCGCAGCCGACAGAGATCATGCAGCGCGCCAATGGGGAACCAGCGAGCAATGCCGAACAACTCGGCATGGTTCTCTACACCGAGTATGTGCACTTCTTTCAAATCGCCGGCCTCGTTCTGCTGGTTGCCATGATCGGCGCTATTTTGCTCACCTTCCGGGAGAGGCGCGGTGTGAAGACCCAGGATGTCGGGCGGCAGGTTGGCCGAACCCGGAAGGATGCCGTCGATATCGTCTCGGTGCCGACCGGAAGGGGGGTCAATTGATGGGCTTGTCGAGCTATTTGACAGTCGCGGCAATTCTTTTTGCGATCGGTGTTGCAGGAATTTTCCTTAATCGGAAAAATGTCATCATTATTCTGATGTCCATTGAGCTGATGTTGTTATCGGTGAACATCAATTTCGTCGCCTTCTCTATGTTTCTTGAGGATCTGGTCGGCCAGGTGTTTGCCTTTATGGTGTTGACGGTGGCGGCTGCTGAGGCGGCTATTGGCCTGGCGATCCTGGTGACCTTTTTCAGAAATCGTGGCGATATTGCTGTCACCTCTGCCAATTCGATGAGGAACTGACCCGTGCAGGCTCTGATCGTTCTTCTTCCATTGTTTGGTGCGATGCTAGCAATGCCGCTAGGGCGCGTTGGTGGTCCGCGTACGGCCGAAGCGGTCACAACGCTGCTTGTTTTTTTGGCCGCCATTTTATCTTGGATCACTTTTTTCGCCGTCGGCTTTGGCGACGCAGAAAAGACGATCGTGCTTTTCGAATGGATCCGATCGGGTGACCTTCAAGCCGATTGGGCGGTGCGCGTTGATGCGCTTTCAGCCACCATGATGATTGTGGTCACCACGGTGTCGTCCCTCGTTCATCTCTACTCCATCGGGTATATGCATGAGGATCCATCGCGTCCTCGATTTTTCGCCTACCTCTCGCTTTTCACCTTTGCGATGTTGGCGTTGGTGACATCCGATAACCTGCTTCAGCTCTTTTTTGGTTGGGAAGGTGTCGGCGTTGCCAGTTACCTGTTGATCGGGTTTTGGCACCACAAAAAGTCCGCCAACGACGCCGCTATAAAAGCTTTTATCGTCAACCGGGTTGGTGATGTCGGTCTCGGTTTAGGGATCATGGCCTGTTTCTTTGTGTTTGGGTCCGTCGAGTATGACACGATCCTTGAGACGGTCCGTCAGGACGGGTTTGTGCAGCCGGTTGGCTCCATGGTGGCTGTTCACGTTTCAGAATTATCGATCAATTTTTTAGGGCGCGAGGTGGCAGCGCTCGAGGTGATCGGTGTCCTTCTGTTTATCGGCGCGATGGGGAAGTCGGCCCAATTCTTTCTTCACACCTGGCTCCCCGATGCGATGGAGGGGCCGACACCTGTCTCTGCGCTCATCCATGCCGCAACCATGGTGACGGCGGGGGTCGTTCTGGTTTGTCGGATGTCTGATCTTTACGCCGTCACGCCGGGCGCCTCGACGATGATCACAGTGGTTGGTTTGGCAACGGCGCTGTTCGCCGCGACGGTGGGGCTTGTGCAAACAGATATCAAGCGGGTCATCGCGTATTCCACCGCGTCCCAGCTCGGTTACATGTTTTTTGCGGCCGGTGTCGGTGCCTATGGGGCAGCGATGTTTCATCTCACCACCCATGCCGCTTTTAAGGCGCTTCTTTTCTTGGGTGCCGGGGCGGTGATCCATTTCAGTCATCATGAGCAAGACATGCGCGGCATGGGCGGTCTGCGGACACAGATGCCGGGTCCTCAAGGGCCTTGCGGCCGTGCGCAAGCGGCCGGGTATGTACATCGGCGATACCGATGATGGCACGGGCCTGCACCACATGGTGTTTGAGGTCGTCGACAACAGTATCGATGAG
>JBCCBY010000030.1:0-16844 GCA_039033795.1 Pseudomonadota bacterium
AAAACGGGTGCTGGTTGTCGGCGATGGGCTTGATACAGATATTCGAGGTGCCAACAATCAAGACTACGACGTTGTCTTCGTCGCCGAGGGTATTTTCGCGGAAGCCTCGCGGGGCGCTGATGGTCGCCTGTCGCCAATTCGCTTAGAAACGGCTCTAAGCGAAAGGGGAGTCCATGCTCAGTTTGCAATGGAAGAATTGAGTTGGTGACTTTGCTGCACGCGCCTTTGTCCTGCGACTTAACGGACGAGCACCGCGGCACGTTTGCGGTGATGGGTAATTTTGATGGTGTTCACCGCGGGCACCAGGCGCTCATTGCCGAGGCGAAAAGAGCCGCGGAGGGCCTAAAAAGGCCCCTATCGGCCGTTGTTTTCGAGCCGCATCCCCGGCGCTTCTTTAAACCAGACGACAATCCGTTTTCGCTCACACCACTTGATGCGAAAGCCGAGCTTTTAGCCAAATTTGGGGTGGAAAAGGTCTTTGCACTGCCCTTTGGCGAGGAGTTGCGGGCGCAAACACCCGACGACTTTGTGCGGAAAATTCTGCATCAGGTCTTGGGCCTTTCTGGCGTTGCCACGGGGCAAGACTTTCAATTCGGTGCGGGCCGGTCGGGCTCATCGGGGACTCTTGCGGCGACCGCCGAAAAACTTGGCATGCACTACCAAGCGATAGCGCCCATCGGTGACACCGATGAGAAATTCTCCTCGAGCCAAGCGCGCCAGGCCCTGCGCCAGGGCAACATTTCCCGGGCGACCGAGGTTCTGGGCTATCCCTGGTTCGTGGACGGACAAGTCGTCGAAGGCCGAAGGCTCGCCCGCACGCTCGGCTTCCCCACAGCGAACATCACCTTGGGTGATGTGTTAAGGCCGCTCTACGGTGTCTATGCCGTGCGTGCAGAGGTCGATGGTGAGAGTTACAGAGGCGTGGCCAATATCGGTGTCCGCCCGACCGTCGATGGCAAAGAAGAGCGCCTCGAAGTCAACCTTTTCGATTTCGACGGCGACCTTTATGGGAAGGATATGCGCACGTCCTTTATCGGCTTCATCCGTGAAGAACGCGCGATGGACGGCCTTGATGCCCTCAAAGCGCAAATTGCAAAGGACGCTGATGATGCACGACGTCTTTTGCCATGACAGCCGCTGAACGCGATCGAATTGTCAACGGGTATCATCAGGCTGCTGAGAAGATCGCGGAGCGCTATGACGCTATCGATCCAACGCACCACGCGAACCCCGCCTTTGGTTGCCTTCCGACCGATCCCTCGCATGTTCTCGATGTCGGAGCAGGAACAGGCAGGGTTGCGGCCTGGCTATGCGCGCAAGGGCATCGCGTCACAGCCATCGAACCCGCCGATGGCCTTCGCACCTTTGGGATGGCTCGAAGAGGAGGGCAACCCATTCGCTGGTTGGACGGCGCGCTTCCGGAACTGACACCACTTGGCAACGGAAACAACGCGTTCGATGCCGTGATCATGATCGGCGTCTGGCATCACGTCCCGACTGATATGCGCGCCTCGGCCATCCAACGTCTTGGATCGCTCTTGGTGCCAGGGGGCCGCATCTTGGCCTCTCTGCGCCACGGCCCCACCGCGCCAGATCGGCCCGGTTTTCCCGCATCTGCCGACGAAATGTCAGATCTCGCCGAACGCCAGGGCATCAGGTGCATTTACCGGGCAGAGGCGCCTTCGATCCAACCGGGGAATAAAAAACGGGGTGTCACATGGACGTGGTGGGTCGGCGAGACATCGACCTGAACAGCGTCTAAACGTCCCGCGCCATGCAATAGCTAAAGGGATCGTCGGTATAGGCGCCCCATGGCGCGCAGTGTTCGAAACCGGCCCGCTCATAAAGCCTGCGCGAGGCGGCGAAGCCATCACCGGATCCCGTTTCAAGCTTCAACTGGTGAACACCTTCTGCTTTCGCCACGGCGAAAACGTGGTGGAGCAACACCATTCCCGTTCCGCGACCGCGCATCTCTTCGAGGACATGCATGGTTTTGATCTCGGCGGCCCTGTCGTCCAACGCCATCAGCCCAACACACCCCACAGGCAACCCATCGCTGATGGCCAAGAAGAACCGCGCACGGGCAGCATTTTCGCTTCCCACTTCAAAGGCATGGCCGAGCTTGGGCGGTGTATGCTCCGATGCATGGGCCTTTTGAAGAGCGATGAGCGTCTGCGTTCGAGGATCATCGTGCGTGGTCTCAACGATGTTCATAGAAGACCCCCTAGGCCCGCGCGCTGACCAGCGCTATCAGGCCCGTTATGCCAGATGATCAACGTTCGCAGAACGACTACAAAGACACACTCTTCCTGCCGGCCACCGACTTTCCCATGCGAGGCGGACTGCCGAAGAAAGAGCCCGCCTATATCAAGCGCTGGGACGAACTCGGCCTCTACGAAACGCTGCGCGCACGATCGAAGGGCCGCACGCCTTATGTGCTCCATGACGGCCCGCCCTACGCCAATGGGCATCTCCACCTTGGCACAGCGCTCAACAAGACGATCAAAGACTTGATCGTCCGAACCCGCCAGATGATGGGGTACGACGCCAATTACGTACCAGGCTGGGATTGCCACGGCCTTCCGATTGAGTGGAAGGTCGAAGAGCAGTTCAGGGCCAATGGTCGAAAGAAGGCGGATGTTCCATCGTCCGAGTTCCGTTCGGAATGTCGACAATATGCATCCAAGTGGATCGACATTCAGCGCAATGAATTCCGGCGATTGGGGGTCATCGGGGATTGGAAGAACCCCTATTTGACGATGGACTTTGCAACCGAAGCCACGATTGTTCGGGAGTTTCTTTCTTTTGTCGAGAAGGGTCTCGTCTATCGCGGATCAAAGCCGATCATGTGGTCACCCGTGGAGCAAACCGCTCTCGCCGAGGCCGAGATCGAGTACCAGGATCATCAGTCGACGACCATCTGGGTTCGCTTCCCTTTCGTTCAGGCACCGGAGGGACTTGAGGGTGCGGATATCGTGATCTGGACCACGACCCCTTGGACAATACCAGCGAACCGCGCGGTCTGTTACGGACCTGGATTGTCCTATGGTCTTTATGAGGTTGAGAGCGTTCGTGACGATCTTGATTTTTCCCCTTTTGCGAAGACAGGCGACAAGTTGATTCTGGCCGATGCGCTTGCGAATGATGTTTTCGGTGCAGCGTTCGTTGCCAGCTTCAGGCGGCTTGGCGATGTCCCAGCAGAAAAACTCCAGGGCACCAAGATGCACCACCCACTTCGTGGGCATGCGGACTCTTATAATTTTGATGTGCTCATGCTCTCCGGTGATCATGTGACCGACGAAGCGGGGACAGGCTTTGTTCACACCGCCCCAAGCCATGGACAAGACGACTACTTTGCTTGGCTGGCAGCGGGTTTGCCGCTCGATGCTGTTCCTTACACGGTCGGGCCTGACGGCGCCTACACAGACGAAGCGCCGGGATTTGAAGGGCGACAAGTGTTTCGCACCGAGGGTAAGAAAGCCGGGAAAGACGGCGACGCCAATCCTGAGGTGATCAAGGCCTTGATCGAGAGGGGTTCTCTTCTTGCGCGCGGTCGGCTTACCCACAGCTATCCGCACTCATGGCGATCGAAGGCGCCTGTTCTTTTCCGCAACACACCGCAATGGTTCATTCGGGTGGGAAGCGGTGAAGGCTCGCTACGCGAAGCGGCCCTGAACGCAATCGATGAGACCGACTTCTACCCCGCATCGGGCCGCAATCGTTTGCGCGGGATGGTCGAGCAGCGCCCTGACTGGCTTGTTTCCCGTCAGCGCGCCTGGGGTGTGCCCATCGCGCTTTTTGTCAACAAGGATGGCGAGCCGTTGATCGACTCGGACGTGAATGAGCGCATCATCCAAGCGGTCACCGAAAAAGGAGCCGACGCCTGGTTTGATACACCGGATGCTGACTTCCTTGGAGACGGGTATGATGTGGCTGATTATGAAAAGGTCACAGACATTCTTGATGTCTGGTTTGATTCAGGCTGCACACACGCTTTCACACTCGAGGCGCGCGACGACCTACCCTGGCCCGCGGACATGTATCTCGAAGGCTCCGATCAACACCGCGGTTGGTTTCAAAGCTCGCTGCTTGAGGCGTGCGGCACACGCGGCCGGGCACCTTACAAATCGGTGTTCACGCACGGTTTTGTCATGGACGACAAAGGCCGTAAACAGTCAAAATCAATGGGCAATGTGATCAGCCCTGACGATGTCACGGGAAAGTATGGCGCTGATATCTTGCGCATATGGGTGGCAAGCTCTGATGTTCAGGAGGACATTCGGGTCGGCGATGAGATCCTTGGGTCCGCCGTTGATGCGTACCGCAAGCTGCGCAACACGCTGCGGTATCTTCTGTCAGCTCTTGATGGTTACACAGACGAAGAAATTGTTCCCCACCAAGATATGCCAGAGCTCGAGCGCTATATCCTCAGTAAGCTGCACAGCGTCGATGCTGCGGTGCGCAAGGGCTATGACGAGTACGCCTTTAAAAATGCTTGGCGCGCGCTGGCAGAATTCGCAATCCAGGATCTCTCGGCATTCTATTTTGATGTTCGGAAGGACGCGATCTATTGCGACGGTCCAGATTCGTTGCGTCGCCGCTCGGCGCGAACCGTGATGCGTATTCTTCTCGATAGCATGACGAGGCTGCTGGCACCCATCTGTCCGTTTACGGCCGAAGAGGTCTATGATCACTTCCCCACGGGGATGGGCGATCGAGAGGCCTCTGTGCACCTGTTGCTGTTTTCGGAGGTGCCGGACAACTATCGCGATGAGGAACTCAACAAGCGCTGGGCACACATTCGGCGGATACGCCGGGTCCTGACCGGGGCGATTGAAGAGAAAAGACGCGAGGGGCAAATCGGCAGCAGCCTCGAGGTCGCAGCGGCGCTCGCCATCACTGATCCTGATCTTGCGGCCATGGGTGCCGATATCGATTGGGCCGAGGTGGCAATCACCTCAGCTGCGAGTCGCACCGATACACCGCCCGATGATGTCTTCACCTTGGCTGAAACGCCTGGCGTCTCGGTTTTCATCAGCAAGGCGCCGGGCCAAAAATGCGGTCGGTGCTGGCGGGTACTCGAGGAAGTGACGACACCTGGTGGTCTTTGTCGCCGCTGCGCGAGCGTGGTCGCATTATGACGGTGTTGGTGGATTGGGTAAAAAATGCATGGGCGAGCACCCTGTTTCGCCGCGGGATTGCGCTCGCGGTGCTGACCATTGTGCTCGATCAGGCGACAAAGCTCCTGATGGTGCACGGCATTGATCTTCCTGAGCGTCCCTTCGGTAAAATCGAGGTGTCAGGGGTTTTCGATCTCACTTACACGGAGAACCGCGGGGTGAGCTTTGGACTGTTCGCTGGCGGCATGACCAGCCGGGTTTTGCTTTCAACGCTCTCATTGATTGTCTCGGGCTTCATCGTGCGGTGGCTAAGCACGATTGAGCGGCCCCTAACAGCCATTGGTGCTGGTCTCATCCTCGGGGGTGCGTTTGGCAATCTTATTGACCGGGTCGCTTATGGCTATGTCGTCGATTTTCTCGACTTTTCCGGGCTTTACTTTCCTTATATTTTCAATGTTGCCGACGCGGCGATTAACATCGGCGTTGCGTTCCTGCTCTATGACACGCTGATTCTTGAGCGCCGAGACGGCATGAAAGAAAGGATAAGCCCTGAGGGGTTTTCCGAAACCACAACCCAGGCTAGCCCTGATCAGACCAAAGAAGGTTCATAAGTCATGCGATCATTGCTGCTCGCCGTTTCTCTTGTTCCAATGATCATTGGATGCGCCAGCGGACCAAAGCGGACACCGGACGAGTTCGCGATTATCACCAAGCCGCCTCTTACCGTGCCGCCGGATTACGCGCTGCGTCCTCCAAGGCCCGGCGAGCTTCGCCCGGCGACGCTCTCAAGCTCGCAGCGTACAGAGCAGCTTCTGCTTGGTGATCGATCGAGCGCGCCACCTTCAGATGGCGAACTCCAATTTATTCAGAATGTCGGCGCCCTCGCGGTGGATCCATCGATCCGCGATACGTTGAACGCAGAAAACGGATCGATTGCGTCAAAAGAAACAAGCCTTGCCAACCGCATTCTCTTTTGGCGCGTGACGGATGGTGAAATCGACGATTCCGATGCACGGCTCGACGTGAATGACCGAGAAGCCTGGTTGGCTCAGCGCAAGCGATCGATTGAAACAGCAACCGGCGGCGGCACCGTGATCATCGCGAAAGACCCCGGCGGTGTGTTGGGTCTTCCCGGTATTCGGTAAGAGGGTACCAGCGGCGCGTTTAGATGACGTCGGGGAAATAACGACGCTTGACCATAAGCCCGATGGCGATGACCAGCAAAACGGGACCAGCGAACACGCCCGCCGCCACGAGGAATCCCGCGGCCAAACCCAGCGTTCCGAACGCAACACCCAACATCGCTGCCACCGTGCCGATGAGAACGCCAAACAGCCCGAACACCAGCGACACGATACCGCTCGCGACACCAAACGCTGCCGCGCTGGTGGTGTCGAGGAAGCTCACCGATGCCAGGGGCGCCTCGCCGCCAGCATAGATATCGAGCCCCATCACATAGACCACAGCGCTGATCGCAACGGTGACGACAACAAACGCCCCCACGGCCGCACCTGCGCCGTGCGCGATCCGAGATCGATGATTCACCAAATCAGTTTTGCTGTCGTCCGCCATAGATTGCCTCCTCGTGGGCGACAGATTGTCAAGCCGACCTTCGGTTTCAAGTCACCCATCGAAAATATCTATGCATGGTTACAGTTAAGTCGATAGCTAAGAATTTTGTAACGAAACGTCACCGCTTTTTTTTGGCCATCGGCATTGGTTCCTTGCCACAGCGATGACGGGTAAATGAACGAGAGAGCAAAAGCTCCGATCTCATCGCTAGGGATGGTTTTTATGTATGTGTCTCGACGAAATGCTCTTCTTGGAGGCTTAGCTGGAGGGGTCACAGCCTGTTCGACCCAGCCCAAACTGGGCGGGTATGTGCTCGTTCAACCGAATGAAACAACAGACTTCACATGCGGTGTCGCGAGCGGTGATCCAGACCGCGAATCAGTTGTCCTCTGGACACGGATTGCCGGCGTTGAAGGAAATGTGGCTGTCATCGCGGAGGTCGCAGACGATGAAAGCTTTAGCCAAATAATCTGGCGCGAACGAACAGAGACCGGACCAGCTCGTGACCACACGGTGAAGGTCGTGGCTTCGGGCCTCACACCCGGAAAGCGATACGCCTACAGATTTTTGGTCGGTGACAAAGTCAGCCCCATTGGTTTCACCAAAACACTGCCAGAAACCACCGAGCGTGTCCGCTTTGCGATTGCAAGCTGTTCTCACTACTCATTCGGCTACTTTAACGCCTATGATCACATGGCGCGGGACAACGACATCGACGCGGTGATCCATCTCGGTGATTACTTTTACGAGTACGGGGTCGACGGATATGGCGGCGAGATGGGCCAACAGCTCAATCGCCCCCATGACCCGCCGCATGAGGTCCTCAACCTTGATGATTATCGACGAAGGCATCGTCAGTACAAGACGGATGCTGCTCTACAAGCGATGCACAGTGCACACCCCATCATCACAATCTGGGACGACCACGAGACAAGCAATGACAGCTTTCAAATGGGCGCGGAGAACCATCAACCAGAGACTGAAGGATCATGGGAAGCAAGAAAGCGTGCGGCGCTGCAGGCCTATTATGAATACATGCCGGTGCGTGATCCTGAACCCAGCAAAGCGCGCGAGCAGTTTTACCGCGACTATGCCTGGGGTGATTTTTTGACGATCACCGCAGTGGAGACCCGCCTCACCGCGCGCACCGAGCCGATCCAGTACGAGGAGGCTGTCAAAGACCTCAACAGCGAAGCCGATGTTGAACGGTTCCGTCAGGATGTCTTGGGTGATCCATCGCGGGAGCTTTTGGGAGACACCCAACGAGAATTCGTACAGCAGTCCCTCACAGCGTCGGTGAACAGAGGTGCAACTTGGCGAATCCTTGCCAACCAAATCTTGATGGCGCGGGTTTTGGCCCCCGACCTCGGGGCGTATGTGACCGAGGAGCAAATTGTTGCTCTTGAGGCCCAGTTTCCGCCCGTCCGTTCTTTGTTAAAATGGTCCTCGTTGGGTCTGCCTTACAACACCGATGCGTGGGACGGGTATCCAGCGGCGCGGGAGCGGTTTTATCAATCGGCCAAAGCAGCTGGCGCGACGGATCTCATTGTTCTGACGGGTGACACCCACATGTTTTGGGCCAATGACTTAAGAAACGAAGCGGGCGACGCGATGGGTGTTGAACTCGGCACCTCAGGCATCACGTCTCCGGGCGCTGGTGCTCTTTTCGGCGATGCCGCTTTTGATTATTCTCTCCTCATGCGGAGGGACAATGCCGAAGTGCGCTATGTGGACGCCATTCACAACGGCTACACCACGCTGGAGCTTCGCGGCGACAAGGGGCGTGTTGATTTCATCAGCATGGACACAATAACATCGCCATCATACACACCCTTCCGAAGTGCGGGATTTAACCTGCGCCGCCGCAACGGAACCGTCGAACTCGCAGGATCCGACGGCCTGGGCTTCAAGGAATGGGTGTTGTATCGATAACGCTCAGCGGTCGGAGAGGCGCTTCACTTCCTCTTCGACTTTTCTCTCAACGATGGCGGGCAAATGCTCGTTGAGCCAAGCCTTGAGCATCGGCTGGATCATTTGCGCAACCATATCCTCGAGCGTTTTTCCACCCTGCTGAGTCACCTGCACATGCTGTCTCAACGACGCAAAAGCGGCCGATACATTCTGTGATTGTTCATCACCGATCAAGCTGGCCGTTTCCGTCTCGATAACGTCTGTGCGCGGCTTAATTGCTGGAGTGGCTGGCATAGCAGGGCTATCCTTTTGCGGCTCGGGCGCTGAACTTGGTTGTTCGTCATGTTGTGCTTCCGATCGATCGGCGACACTTCGCTTTGACGTGAGCATGGCTGGCGAAACCGCCTCAAACGGTTGATCGACGTGCAGCGGTGCATCATCGGTCTCATCAGATCGGGTCGTCGGCTTATCGAGCACAACCGCATCGGGCGTGGCATCAACCGCAACCGTGGCTGTTATCACGGGCTCTGGAACAACAGCCGCCTCCACCGAGGCTGCGACGGCATCAAGATCAGCCATCTCGCGGGCCTCTGGACCGCCGGCCGCAACGTCTTTTGACGCCTCAGCCTGGGCTGCCCGTTCTTCAGAGAGCACCACCGTGTTTTCTCCGCTTGGGCGGATCTCTTGTTTGGTCTCTTCTTCTTCGTGGATGATCCGGCGGATTGAAGCCAGGATCTCATCCATACTTAACTCACTCTGCGCCGCGCCCATCTCGTCCGTCCTCAAATCACGAGCCTTCAGCCAACATCATCGTGTTCGGAATCACGAGCAAGGCCTTACACGTAAAAGTTGCGTTATTGACTGCATTCATGTGCCTAAAATTGAAACGCGTCAGGTTTTGCAAATCCTGGTAAAATTCCCGCCGCGTGGCACTCAAACAGTTTGCGTTCACCAAAGGCGCTCCCGGAACGCGTGTAAAGGGTGCCTGTTCCCACACCCGCAGTCACTTTGATGGCCACCAGCCGGCCTCCTTGATCTTTCAGCTGCGAAAGCAGCGTTTCGATACCCGACTCGATGCCTGCGGCCACCACAATCACATCAAAAGGTGCCTGTTTTGCCCACCCCGCTTCAAGCGGGCCGGTCATCATCACCACATTGTCGAGACCCAGGTCGGACAACCGCTCGGTCGCTTTCGCAGCGATCTCTTCGGATTCTTCAAGTCCCACCACCACGCCGGCCAGATGGGACAGCACCGCGGTGGAGTAGCCGTAGCCGCAGCCGACATCGAGCACGAGATCATCGGGTTGGATGGTGGCGGCATGAACCAATTTGGAAAACTCCCGCGCCTTAAGAAGCGCCCGCCCCTCAAACAACGACACATCGCGCTCCACATAAGCGAGTGTTTTGCGGTTGGCTGGCACAAAGCGTTCCCTTGGCAGCGTCGCCATGGCCGACTGCAAGCGAACATCCGTCACATCATTGGGACGAACCTGGCTGTCGACCATGTGTTTTCTGGCTTTCGCAGCATCCATGACGCGCTCCTCAGGCACCAAAACTGATCAATGCCGCGGCAATAGACGTGCTCGACGGGAAAGAGAAGAAGCACCGCTTGTGATCGCTGCGACCGGGCGTTATGGACGCGGCTCGGCGCCTCACCACGCGCCAAAAAGCTGAGGCCACGTGGCGGAGTGGTGACGCAGCGGATTGCAAATCCGTGTACGCCGGTTCGATTCCGGCCGTGGCCTCCATGACCCCTCCCCGTGTTTACGCCAGATTGGCCTCTTCCCTGAAAGAAAGGTCATCTTGGAAACGCGAAAGTGAATCCACATTTTGAATGATTATCGATAAAGCCGGTGCAAAAGAACCAATCGGAGTGATGATGCGTAACGTCCGGGATTATGTGGGCACGATGGCAGCGATGATTGCTGTTGCAGGCTGCGCGACGCCTGGACCGAAGCAGGCATTGGAACCGATCACCGCAGATCTCGACAGCTGGGCCGCCGTTTCAGAGGATCGGCGTGCCGCACCCGTGACAAGCAATTGGCTGGGTGACCTTCAAGACCCCCAAGTCATGGATATTGTCGAGATTGCGCTTGAACAGAATTATGACCTCAACGCGACCCGTGAGCGATTTGAAGCATCCCTCGACCGGGCCCGCGTGACCCGCGCCGATATGCTCCCCCAAATTAATGGCAGCGGCAGCGGCACCCGCTCGCGCAACGCACCTGGAGGCTTCCAGTTTGGTGACGCCTCAATTGGTGCCGGTGATGTCACGTACAACTCGAACTACACGCTCGCTGTTCAGCTAACATGGGAGATCGACGTGTGGGGTCGCCTCGCCGACCAGACGCGCGCCGCCTATCTCGACGCTGATGCCCGCAACCTCGATTATGCAGCCGCGCAGCTCTCCGTCGCTGGGAATGCCGCGCAGAGCCATTACGGCTTGGCGGCAGCACGGCTGCAGCGGCAACTCGCAGAACGCAACGTCGAGACCAACAATGCCAATTTGCGCGTGATCAATCGACGCTACGAGCGCGGGATTTCCACAAGTCTTGACCTGCGGCTCGCCCGCGCATCCCTCGCCAGTTCCGAGGCCACCTTAGAGCAGCGTCGGCAGCAGGAACTCGAAGCAGCCCGGCAGCTGGAGGTGCTTCTAGGCCAGTACCCCGCCGCCTCGATCGAACCAGCGGACGCGTTACCGAGCCTGACACCGATCCTTGCCGATGGCAGGACAATGGAACTGGGAACACCCGAAGAGCTCCTTGATCGGCGGCCGGACGTGATTGCCGCCGAACGTCGCCTGAAGGCAGCTGGGCTTCGGGTGAGCGCCGCGCGCAAAGCGTTCTTGCCGAGCATCTCTTTAAGCACCTCTGCTAATGAGAGCGCCCTCTCCTCGCCAGACGACAACGCCGATTTCAGCGATCTGCTCGATTTCGACAACGTCGCCGCTGATCTGGTGGGCAATCTCACGCAACCACTGTTCCAAGGCGGTCGTCTTCGCGCCAATGAACAGGCTGCGAAGGATGATGCTGAAGCCGCGCTTTATGACTATGGCACCACGGTGCTGACGGCCTGGCGCGAGGTGGAGGACGCCATTGCGGCTGAACAGTTCCTGAGCGAGCAAGAAAAGGCGCTCCAGCGTTCTTTTGAAGAGCGCGTGGCCGTTGAAAACATCACACAGCGCCGCTATCTCTCTGGAACTGTTGATATATTTGACTTCATCAACAGCCAGCAGCGGCGCATCGAGGCGGAAGGCCAGCTGATTGATGCGCAGCAGGCTCGGCTCAACAATCGCGTCAGCCTCTATTTGGCATTGGGCGCACCCTACCTTCTCAAGGGCGATGCGGCCCTCGCGACAGCTGAAGCTCCGATGGCGGAACGTGCAAGCGCAGGAGATCTTTTATGATCCGTAAACTGAAATTTACCGGCAGTGTCATTGGCCTCGCGCTGAGCTTCGCGTTTGTCATCATGGTGATGGGAGCACTTCGGCCAAACGTCGAAAGCCAAGCACCAACCTCGGCGGCACCGATCGCTTTCGTCCAGGATGTGGTCTATGCGCCCATGAACCTCAGCGTCCGGACACAAGGTGAAGTCGCACCGCGGCGCGAAATTCAACTCGCAGCGCAAATCGCCGGCCGCATCGACAGCGTGGCGCCGTCTTTTGCCAATGGCGGCGTGTTTAAGAGCGGTGAGGTTCTCGTGTCGATCGAGGACGCCGATTACCGTCTCGCTGTCACAAGGGCCCGCGCCAATGTCGCCCAGTCCGAACAGCAACTCGCCGTGGAAGAGGCGGAGGGCGCTTTGGCCGCACGGGATTTTGAGGAGCTGTCGGGAACAAGCACCGGCCAAAGTGCCTCGCTCTTGACCTTGCGCAAACCACAATTGGCTGCAGCCCGCGCCAATCTCGAAGCGGCACGCGCCGATCTCGAGGACGCGCTTCTCGCCCTCAGCCGGACAAAGATCACCGCACCCTTTGATGGCCGTATACGGTCGATCAACGCAAATATTGGCCAGTATGTCACACCGGGCCAGAACCTCGGGCAGGTCTTCTCGACCACTGTTGCTGAGGTGCGTTTGCCTCTCACCGATGAGGATCTTGCGAAGCTCCAGCTGCCCTTTGCCTTTGAAGCGACCGGCGACGATGCACCGGAGGTCAGGCTTTCCGCGAGCGCTGCCGGTGTTGAACGCGAATGGGTTGGACGCATTGCGCGGGTTGATGCGGCGATCGACGCGACCACGCGGCAAATCTCTGCCATCGCAGAGGTGGACGACCCCTACGGTGCTGGATCGGATAATGGATTTCCGCTCGCCTTCGGGCTGTTCGTCAGCGCCGAGATCTTGGGACCGACCATCCCGCTGGGCACCGTGATTCCCTACGTCTCGATGCAGAACAATGGCATCGTTTTCGTTGTCGACGCCCAAGATCAACTGCAGAAAAAAACGCCGACGGTCATTGCGCAAACCGGCGAGGGCTACGTTGCCATTGCTGGGCTGGACGCAGGCGATCGCCTCGTGATCAGTCCGGTGACATCGGATGCTGGTGAGACGGTGAGGCCTCTTTACAGCAATGGCGATGATGCAAGCCGGGCGCCGGTCGATGCAGAAGGCAGCGAAACAGCCTCAACAATTGCGCAGACAGGAGCCAATCTGTGAACGGTTTGATTTCCTGGTGGGCGCGCAACACCGTCGCCGCCAACCTCCTCATGGCCATGATCCTGATCACCGGCACGATTGTGATCCAGTCCAAGCTCTCACGCGAGGCATTACCCGCGATCTCCCGCGAAGTGGCCGAAGTCTATGTCAGTTGGCCGGGCGCCTCGCCGGTTGAGGTTGAGGAACAGATCCTTTTCCGAATCGAAGAAGAAATCGCTGACATCGCCGATATCGACGAAATGACCGCCACCGCACGGGAAGGTGCGGCCGAGATGTCGATCACCATGATTAGGGGTGCTGAGTTCGATGCGTTCCTTGCCGAGGTCAAAGCACGCGTCGATGGTGTCTCTAACCTCCCGCAAGACAGCTTTCCACCGATCGTCCGACGGGCGCGATCAGAAGGAGAGCTGGCGTTCATCGTGCTCTCCGGCGATATCGACCAGAAGGCGCTCAATCGTTTGGCACGGGAATACCGCAACGAACTGGCCTCTCTGCCAGGCGGATCGCCACTCGTCGAGGCGGATGGTTTGCGAACGGAAGAAGTATCGATCGAGGTTACTGAGCGATCCCTTCGTCAGTATGGGCTGACATTTGCTGATGTATCAAACGCGATCCGAGGGACATCGATCAACCTTTCGATGGGTGAGGTGCGCACAGAAACAGGGAATATTCCCCTCGCCTCGCGCAACTTAGCGGACACCGAAAACCAATTCGGCTCCATCGTGGTCCGTCAGAACAGAGACGGCTCAATCATTCGCGTGCGTGATGTCGCAACGGTCATCGATGGGTTTCCGGATCAAAACTACCGGTATGAAATCAATGGCAATCCAGGGGTGTCGTTGACCGTCTTCCAACCCAAAAACAGCAACATCGTCGCCCTCAATGCCGTGATCGAAGACTGGGTCGAAGCCAAACAGGATGAACTGCCGGCCGGCGTTGAGATGCAGCTGCAGTTCTCCTTTATTGAGCTTTACGAGGGCCGGCTTGGCCTGGTGACGAACAACGCACTGAGCGGTCTCATCTTGGTACTGATTGTCCTTATGCTTTTTTTGCGACCCGCGGTGGCGTTCTGGGTCGCAGCTGGCATTGGTGTATCGTTTATCGGTACGTTCATTTTCTTCCCTTTGGTCGGCGTCAGTCTCAACATGCTGTCTCTTTTCGGCCTTTTGCTCGTGATCGGGATCGTCGTCGATGACGCTCTGGTTGTCGGAGAAAGCATCAACCGGCAGGTCGAACTGGGAAAACGTGATCTAGAAGCGGCCGTCATCGGCACACAGATTGTGGCCAAACCCGTGATCTTTGCCGTTCTCACAACAATGCTCGCCTTCTCGCCCTTTATCTTTATTGGCGGTGAGTTTGGCGGGTTTCTTGAGAGCATCTCCTGGACTATCCTCTTTGCCCTGACGTTTTCTTTAATTGAGAGCTTTCTCATTCTGCCGGCGCACTTGGCGCATCTGAAACCGCAGTCGGACAAGGGCATCTTGCGCTACCAGAAAAAGCTCGCCGATCAGCTCGTTCGTTTTGCCGACCAGGTCTATCGACCAGCGATTGAATGGGCGCTTCGCTTCCGTTATCATACCGTGGTTGGGTTTATCGGCTTTTTTGCCTTATCGGTCGCGCTTTTAACGCAAGGATGGGTCAAGTTCGCCTTCTTTCCCAATGTCGAAAACCCCTTTTTAATCACACAGATATCGATGCAGGAAGGAACATCCTGGAACCGGCAGCTGCAGGTTTACGAACAAGTTCAGGCTGCTGATAAACGCCTTGGCGAGGTTCTCAAAGAAAGAGCCGGCACGGATGTGCTGATGAGCACCGAGTTGCGGGCGTGGTCAGGCATCGTGTTCGGGTTTCATACCTATGCTGATGCTGACACCAGAGGCATGTCAATCGACGAGATCGCGCAAATCTATCGAGACATTATTGGTCCTATTCCTGATGCTGAAGAGATTGATATCAGCAATGCCTTTACTGGCCCCGGCTCCAACCGATTTATTATGGAGATCGCGAGCGCCGATATGGATGAGGCTGAAGAAGCCTCGGAGAAAATCCAGGAGTTCCTGCGTACCGTCCCGATCGTCTATGACGTCCGGGATAATCTTCAAGCGCCGCTCGATGAACTCAGGCTAAAGCTTAAACCTGGTGCGGAGCGTTTCGGTGTGACGCTCGCTGATGTCGCCAACCAGTTGCGCACGGCTTATTACGGCGACGAAGTCCAACGCTTGCCGCGCGATGGTCAAGATGTTCGCGTGATGGTTCGTTATCCTGAAGAAGCGCGCGAGTCCTTGGAAAGTCTTTATTCGGATTTTCGCATCAGAACAAATGACGGGCGTGAAATTCCCGCAACGTCTGTCGTGGAGTTTGAGCAAGGCCCGGCGGTTCGCTACATAAGACGCACGGATCGTAAGCGTGCCATACGGGTGACGGCCCGTATTCGGCAGGGTACTGATCCTGGACCGCTTCGCCGCAGTTTTTTTGGGCAAGTGTTGCCCCAAGTGCTTGCGGAACACTCTGGCGTGCAGGTCCAAATGCGCGGTGAGGACGAAGAGCAAACAGAGTTTTTCGGACAATTGATGATTCTCGGGAGTATCGCATTGTTCGGGATGTACATGCTGCTCGCGATCGCTTTTGGCTCTTACTTTCAACCAGCGCTGATTATGTCCGCTATTCCCTTTGGGTTTATGGGCGCGATGTTTGGCCATGTCTTGTTTGGGGTCGAGTTTGCCATGTTCTCCTTCTTCGGTGTGGGTGCCGCGGCTGGCGTGGTGGTGAACGACAACCTTGTGCTCGTCGACTACGTCAATCGGCTTCGAAAAGAGGGTGCGGGCGCTTTTGCCGCCTTGGTCGAAGCTGGGGTGGTGCGCTTTCGGCCAATTTTGCTGACATCGGTGACGACCTTTATCGGTCTGATGCCCATTATTTTCGAAACCAGCCGCGACGCACAGTTTTTGAAGCCGGTGGTGATCAGCCTCGCATTTGGCGTCTTGTTCGCCCTTTTTGTGACGCTCTTCTTTGTGCCGTCGATGTACGCCGTGGGCGCGGATATCCACCGCTTGCTTCTTGGTTGGTGGTCTGGAGAAAAACAGCCCAAACTCGGTGAAGGGGCGTCGACCGGCGAACTTCCCGATATTCAAGGCTCCACCACCAACGCCCCGGCGGAATGATACCGCCTCCGGTTTTGGTTTACCGGCGGTTAACCCTGTCGGTGCACGACAGGATGGTCTTCTTCTCCCAGGAAGACATACCCACCATACCCCCAGGGACGGCCTCGCTTCGCGCGGGGTCGTTTCCTTTTGGGGGGCTTGTTTTTGGGAAAAAAGGAGCGGTTTCGGGGCTTTTCTTGGCCCTCGCCATGCGCTATCCGCGCCGTTCGTGATGGTCCCCAGTAGCTCAGTTGGTAGAGCAAGCGACTGTTAATCGCTGGGTCGCTGGTTCGAGTCCGGCCTGGGGAGCCACGCTTTTTGCCCGCCTGATCGTTGATTTCGATCCTCGATGGAAGCAGGCGGAGAGGAAATGCCCCTATAGCTCAGCTGGTAGAGCAACTGATTTGTAATCAGTAGGTCCGCGGTTCGAGTCCGTGTGGGGGCACCA
>JBCCBY010000031.1:0-16661 GCA_039033795.1 Pseudomonadota bacterium
CCGTGGAAGACCACCACGTTGATAGGCTGGATGTGGAAGCGCAGCAATGTGTGAAGCTGACCAGTACTAATTGTTCGATCGGCTTGATCGTTACCCCATGCCTTCATTGGTGTGGATCACTGCCCATGCGCGGCGAACGGCCCGCGCTATGGTTCGTTGACAGTTGACTTTGATTGCTTTTTTTGAAGGCAAGACGGAACCCCCGTCCTCTCGCGAACATGCTCATTCTGCCGGCCTGGTGGTTATGGCACAGGGCCCCCACCCGTTCCCATCCCGAACACGGTCGTTAAATCCTGTCGCGCCGATGGTACTCCGGCTTAAGCCGTGGGAGAGTAGGTCGTCGCCAGGCCTGCAGAGCGAGCATGTTACCCCTTTTTGCGCTAGAGAAGCCTGTGCGGCAGGAGCTGACCGTCACTCGACGTCATCCCCCGACCCCACGAACCATTTGATGCGGGATGGAGCAGCCCGGTAGCTCGTCAGGCTCATAACCTGAAGGTCGTAGGTTCAAATCCTACTCCCGCACCCAACACTTCCTGCCAACTGCTGGGTGAGGTTTTGCAGGCTCGGTGACGAGCCGATGTCTTCACCCAAGATCTCCGATGGCAACGCTCATGGCCTGTTTGGCTTCCCCCTTGGCCCGCGTGGTCTTGGCTCGAGCCGTTCAAACCCACGATGGCTGTCGATGGTTTTGATTGGCGCACGTGCTTATCGGTTGGCAAGCGGCCACGTCCCTCGATGCTATGTCGGCCCTGCCGTTTCGGTTCTCGACATTCCCTTGAACAGACAGCCCGCCTTGTCTTGATCTGACCTTAAATCTCATCGTTCAAGCGACATGGTGAACGTGGTGTCAGAGAGAAACGCGTTTTGAGCAGTGGGAGATCTCCAACCCAACGCGTTTGCGATCGATGAGCCGTTAACGAAGAATCTTTGTATTTTTTTTAGCTTTTTCGGTTTGTGCAGTGCGATTTTTTGTGGTAGTGAGACTGTAACAGGTGTGGGGAATATTGATTATGCGCTCTTTAACTTTATCAGCTGTCGTCGCCGCGACGTCCTTTGTTCTTGCGGCATCGGCCAGCGCCGCTTCGCTCGTTGTTTCTGGAAACTCGGTCTTGGACACGGGTGCTCCGGTGGACCTCGAATTTTCTGACGTAGCCGAAGGTGCCTTCGACGAGACGGTGGATTTCGACGTTGCTGCTGGTGTTGCTGACACGCATATCCGGATTTCACTGGACCGTGACGAGGCCAACATCCCTCCTCTCGTTCAGAACTTCGACTTCGAGCTGGTTAATGCTGCCGATAACTCGGTCATCCTTCTGCTCGAAGACGTGACCGATGCGACCGGTGAAATCTCATCCTTTCCATTCAGCCTCGAAACAATCGTCGACCTCACGGGTATCACCGATGTGATCGCCCGTTTTGCCGGCACGTCCGTCGCGTCCGCAGGTGGTGCGCTTCCTGATATCAACGTGACCCTGACAGCCGTTCCTGTTCCAGCAGCGCTTCCGCTGTTCCTTGCTGGTCTGGGCGGGTTTGGCCTCGCAAGCCGCAAGCGTCGTAAGGTCTAAACCGGCGCCGACTTATTGAGAGAGATGTGAGACGAGCTCCCGCAGAACTGCGCGGAGCTCGTTTTCTTTTTGCTCATCGGTGATGATCCCATTGTCGGAATCGAACGCCTCCCCAAACGAACCGAGTGAGTAGGAGCCCACCAATGTCGCTCCAAAAAATGGCGCGGCTGTGGTCGCCGCGGAGAGCACAGCCGCGCCACCCCGTTTGCCCGGTGACGTCGCCATCATCACCACGGGCTTGTCCTGGTAGACCTTCCCATTGAGGCGGCTTGCCCAATCAAAAATATTCTTAAACGCCGCCGTGTAGCTCCCGTTATGCTCAGCAAACGAGATCAACAGGGCATCCGCCGCGGCGATCTCATCAAGAAAAGCCTGGGCCTCAAGCGGCACACCGTCAGCTGTTTCTCGGTCGATGCTATAGATCGGCATCTCATACGCGTTGAGATCGAGCACCGCCTTGTCGGCTGATGCGTCGAGCATGTCGGTTGTCCAATCGAGGGCCAAGCGCACAAGCTGGCCGTTGATGGACTGGATGCTGTTGGATGCAGGGATACCGAGAAGCTTCATGGTCGATCCACCTTGCGCGTCCCTTAGATTGAGCAGCAGCTTGCGCCTGGCAACCATCTTTTGCATTCATTTTTCCGCGCGCACTGGCCGCACTGTTTGAGCCTCAGAGGATTGCCGCCTAAAGTCCCGCGAGCCAGCGAGGGTCTGGCGGAACAGGATGAACCATAAAATGACGACATCACTTCTTGTGCGGCTTGCTAGTCTCACTTGCGCTTCAACGTTGAGCATCGCTGCAGCCTCCGCGCAGGAGGTGCCGATCCTTCAACCTGGCGCACCGGGGCAGGAACTCCGTGAGCTGACGTCTGATGAGGCGCAGAATATCGCATCGGCCTCCTATTCCGATGACGACGTCAGGTTCATGCAAGATATGATTCCCCATCACCAGCAGGCCGTGGTGATGGCCAACATGGTGGGTGATCGGACGAACAATGAGGGTATCGTCGACATCGCCGGGAGGATCCGCAGTGCGCAGGCAGATGAAATCGCTTTCATGCGTGGCTGGCTGATTGATCGCGACGAGATGGCGCCCGACGTAGACGGCGAGCATGCCGGCCATCACGGAGGTCATTCCATGGCCACGCATATGCCCCATGACATGATGGGCATGGCGACACCAGAGCAACTCAAACAGCTTGAAGCGTCAGAAGGCACAGACTTTGATCGCTTGTTCTTGCAGCTGATGATCCCGCATCACGAAGGTGCGATCACCATGGTTGAAGATTTGCGTGACCAGTCAGGATCGCTTTACGATCCAGTGCTGTTCGAATTCACAAACGATATCGTTGCTGATCAGTCTGCTGAGATCACGCAAATGACCGTTTTGCTCGCATCGCTCTCCGATGACCCGCGTGCCGGTCTTGCGCCTGGCCATGTGGATGCCGGGACAGCAATATCGAACTTGGCCATTTTGACGTCATTGCCCAAGCCGCGAGGATTTGTCGACCCAAGCAATCCATCGGGACTCCCTGCTGCGCTGCCTAAGGACGATGATGATGATAAGACTGAATGGAGCGAGCGTTATCCGTTTCTCGATTTTGCCAACACAGATATGGCGTTCTCGAACGATATCTTGGTCGCTGGCAGTTACCATGGCTTCAATATCTACCAGCTCGATGACGAAGGCCTGCCCAATTTGAAAAGCTCGGTGGTCTGTCCCGGTGGGCAAGGCGATGTGTCCATTGTCGGCGATTTGCTCATCATGTCCGTTGAGCAGACGCGTGGGCGGGTCGATTGTGGCCTCACAGGCATTAGCGAGGATGTCAGCCCCGACCGATTTAGAGGCCTACGGATTTTCGATATCAGCGATGTGACTCGGCCTCTTCAGGTTGGCTTGGTGCAGACCTGCCGCGGCTCCCACACCCATTCGGTGGTTTCTGCGAACAATCGCCGGGTGATTGTCTATAACTCAGGCACATCGAGCGTCCGCGAGGAGGAAGAACTGGCGGGATGCTTGGTCGGTCAGCCTGGGAATCAAGAAACCGCGCTTTTCAGCATCGATGTGATCGAAATCCCGCTGAGCGATCCGTCAAAGTCTCGCATCACATCGAGCCCGCGTGTCTTTGCCGACCGTAGCAGTGGCGATGTTGCTGGTCTTTGGGGTGGAGGGGATCACGGTGAAGGTACCCAGGACACAAGGCGAACCGATCAGTGCCATGACATTACTGTGTTCCCTGGCGGCAAGATTGCGGCCGGTGCGTGCTCAGGTAACGGCATCATCTTGGATATTTCCAATCCGTTGAATCCCCGGCGCATTGATGACGTGACCGATGATGGTTTCGCCTATTGGCACTCGGCGACATTCAACAATGATGGAACGAAAGTTCTGTTTACCGATGAGTGGGGCGGAGGTGCATCCCCTCGCTGTCGTGCTTCCGATCCGATCAATTGGGGCGCGGATGCAATTTACGATATTGTCGATGGCCAGCTGGAGTTCCGCAGTTACTTTAAAATTCCTGCGCCGCAGGAAGCCGAAGAGAATTGCGTCGCCCATAATGGGGGCGTGGTGCCCGTGCCCGGGCGCGACATCTTTGTCCAGGCTTGGTACCAGGGCGGCATGTCGGTGATCGATTTCACCGATAGTTCGAACCCGGTGGAAATCGCGTATTTCGATCGTGGACCAATCCATGAGGAACTCTTGATCGTGGGTGGGTATTGGTCGACCTATTGGTACAACGGCAAGATTTACGGTACAGAGATTGTTCGGGGTCTCGATGTCTTTGAGCTGTTGCCTAGCGACTATCTCACCGAGAATGAGCTCGCGGCGGCAAAGCTTGCTGATGCAGGTGGTACCTTTAACCCGCAGCAACAGTTCACGGTGACGTGGCCAGCTGATCCGGTCGTGGCTTACGCCTACCTCGATCAGCTTGAGCGCGAGGAAGCGATCGCATCGTCCGATATCGCTGCTCTACGGGACGCCTTGGCAAAGGCCGCGGTGATGCTTGACGACGGCAGCACCGACCGCGAGTTCTCAAGGAGCTTGCGCAGCCTTGTTGCCGATGTCGGCGCGCCCAGCGATGCGACGAACGCCAAGCGGCTCGCGTCGTTAAGCGATACGGTCAACGCGATCGGCCGCGCATTGCGCTAACGCTCGCGCTTTGCGGAATTTGGGGGGGCGCATATGGACTCCCCCCCAAATAATGGCACGATAGATGCCAAACACACAAACTGATCCATCAGGACCGAAGGAAACCGTCATGGGATTTGAACCCAACGCTAAGACGCTTGAACACAAAGAGCGCCTCGTCGCGTTTATGGAAGAGCATGTCTATCCGCGCGAGATTGAACACCGCGAATTCGTGCAAGACCCAACCAATCTTTGGCAGTACCCGGACTGGTGGGGCGATCTACAAGCCAAGGCGCGACAAGCCGGAATTTGGAATTGGTTCCTCCCCCACGAATATGGCGAATGGAGCCCGGGGCTCACCAATCTCGAATTCGCACCACTGATGGAGATCATGGCGCGGGTCAGCTGGGCGCCCGAGCTTTTCAATTGCTCTGCCCCGGACCGTGGTAACATGGAAGTGCTGGCCAAATACGGCACGCCTGAACAGCAGGACCAATGGCTTCATAAACTGATGAATGCGGAGATAAGATCTGCCTACTGTATGACAGAGCCGCAGGTTGCTTCTTCCGATGCGACCAATATGGAGTTAGAAATCCGCCGTGACGGCAATGACTATGTGCTCAACGGCCGGAAATGGTGGGCCACTGGCGCCGTCAGTGACAAATGCAAGCTCCTCCTCGTGATGGGCCGCTCGAACCCCGATGGCCCTCGCCATGGGCAGCACTCGACCATTCTTGTGCCGAAGGACACCCCCGGTGTGAATATTGTCCGGCATTTGCGGGTGTTCGGCGATCTACACTCACCGGGCGGCGAGGCTGAGCTTTTCTTTGACAACGTCCGTGTGCCCGCCTCGAACATGATTTTGGGCGAAGGCCGCGGGTTTGAAATCGCAAAAGGCCGACTCGGGCCGGGGCGCTTTCAATATGCCATGACGCTGGTTGGTGTTGCGCAACGCTCCATGGAACTGATGAGCGCGCGGGCGCACCAGCGGGTGGCTTTTGGGCGGCCACTCATCAAGAACTCAAGTGTTCAGCATGATATTGCGCGGTCTCGCTGTGAAATCGAACAGTGCCGCCTTCTTGTCATGGAGGCTGCCGACAGGATGGACAAACGCGGTGTCGACGGCGCGCGCGAATTCATCTCGATGGTGAAGATCGTTGGGCCGACCATGGCGCAAAATGTGATCGACCGCGCCATTCAGGTCCACGGAGGGATGGGGGTCTGTCAGGACACACCGCTTGCAGAATGGTCATCCGCTGTGCGGACCACGCGCATCGCTGATGGTCCGGATGAGGTTCACATGTCGCAACTTGGGAAGATGACATCGGCTGAATTTGCTGATCACTCCTTCTAAGGATCGATCTGTGCAACCGCTTCATCTATCGCAACGGATCGCGGTCACCGCCCTTGTTGTGTTCGCCTTGGTGTCCTGTGGTCAGCAGCGTGCGGGTGATGTCGCAGGCTGTTTGGCGCGCGGCGGCCAGACGGACGTGGCCACTGTAACGCTGCCAACGGGCCGCACGATCGTCATTGATCGGACCGAAGTGACGAACGCAGCTTTTGCTGCCTTTGTGGAGGCCACAGGCTACGTTACCCGCGCTGAACGAGGCCTTCCGGAGCCTGAGTATAACACCCTCCCAGAGGAGGCGCGTCGGCCGGGATCGGCTGTGTTTGTTCCTCCTGCCACAGGGACCACGCAGATCAACCCTATGTCCTGGTGGGCCTTCAAGGAGGGCGCCGATTGGCGCCGGCCTGGCGGTCCGGGCACGAGCATCGAGGGAAAGGACGAGCATCCAGTGATCCATATCGCTTATGAAGATGCCGTCGCCTACGCCGAGTGGGCGGGTCGCCGTCTTCCTGATGCGGAGGAATGGGAGTATGCGGCTCGCGGCGGGCTTGAGGCGATGCGCTTTGAATGGGGCGATCGCGCTATCACCCATCGCGATGCCAATTACTGGCAAGGCATCTTTCCCTTCCAAAACACCGGCGCGGACGGCCATCTTGGCACATCACCGGTCGGCTGTTTCCCAGCCAACGGGTATGGCCTTCATGACATGAGCGGCAATGTGTGGGAGTGGACAACGACCGAGATTGACCGGGGCCAGCGTCTTTTAAAGGGTGGTTCCTTTCTCTGCGCCAACAATTATTGCTCCAACTTTCGCCCCGGTGGTGAACAGCCGCAAGAAGCCTCGCTGGGCACGAGCCATATCGGTTTTCGCACCGTGATGGATGTGGAGTGACGAGGCGGCTTGGTTGCGCCAGGCTTTTTTGCAAGAAGCGTTGAAAATCGTATTGGGAGGGCCTCATGGCCAGTGATTTTGATGGTCTCGGCGATGTACCGGAACATCTTGCGTTTGATGTGGAAGGACTTGTCCGCGGTGCTGGCGATCATGTGCCCGGTCTTAACAAAAACGTCGTGGTGAAAAAGTTTAAAGGCGGACAATCGAACCCAACATACCTTCTGACCACAGATGAAGGAAGGTTTGTTCTACGCCGAAAACCGCCAGGAAAGCTCCTCGGTTCTGCCCACCAGGTTGGCCGGGAGGCGCGGGTCATGATGGCCCTTTGGGACACGCCGGTGCCCGTGCCGCGTGTTCTCTTCCACGGCGAAGACCCTGAAATGATCGGCTCTGAGTTCTTTATCATGGAGTTTCTTGAGGGGCGGATCTTTTGGAACCCTCTTTTGCCCGAGTTGGAAAAAGAAGAGCGTACAGAGCTTTATCTTGGTCTGACAGACACCCTCGCGGCCCTTCACATGGTGGATTACAAGGCGGTGGGGCTTGGCGATTATGGGCCCGAGGGCGGCTACATTGCGCGTCAGATTGCCCGTTGGTCCAAGCAGTACAAAGCGAGCCAAACGCAAGACGTGCAGGCTGTTGAAGACCTTATCGAATGGCTCCCAAAGCACGTGCCGGCGGATGATCAAACGACACTGACCCATGGAGACTTTCGCCTCGACAATTGCATGATGGGCGCGCAACGTCCAACGCCGATTGGTCTGATCGACTGGGAACTGTCCACCTTGGGTCATCCGCTTGCGGATCTAACTTACTATCTCCTCAACTGGAAAATGCCCATGTCGCCTGGAGGTGGGCCAAGCCTCACAGGTATTGATCTTGATAGCCTGGGCATCCCCGATGAAAAAGCTCTTCTTGATCGCTATGCAGAGAAAACGGGCGCTGCGATCCCCGACGAGCTCGATTTTTACTACGCCTACTGTCTATTTCGTTTAATCGGCATCGTTCAAGGGGTCGTCAAGCGTGCCGCGGACGGCAACGCGTCCAGCGACAAGGCTGGGAGCTATGCGCAAATGATCGTTCCGCTGGCCACGATGGCCAAACAATTCGCTGGGATTTAAGACGATGGATGTCACAGAGGCGCTAACCCGGCGGCGATCCGTTCGGGCTTTTCTTGAAAACCCTGTCAGTGAAGAGACAATTCGGCAAATTTTGACCGATTCGGCCCGCTCACCATCGGGCGGAAACCTGCAGCCCTGGCGCGTTGTGGTGGTAACCGGTGAAGAACAGGCGGCCATCACGAAAGCAGCGCAAGCCACCCTCTTCGCCAACCCAGCGGGGGAGGAAGGCGATTATCCTATTTATCCTAAGCCTTTGGGTGAACCCTACCGAACGCGCCGCTTTCAGGTTGGAGAAGATCTCTATGCGTCGCTTGGTGTTCCGAGGGAAGACAAGGCCGCCCGTTTTGCATGGGTCGCCGAGAACTTTACCTTTTTTGGTGCGCCGGTCGGTTTATTCTTCATTACCCGGAAGAGCTTTGGTCATGGGCAGTGGGCCCATATGGGTATGCTGATGCAATCGATCGCTTTGCGCGCAGAGGCGGAGGGTCTTGGCACGTGCATGCAAGAGGCTTGGGCCATGGTCCGGAACACCTTGCACGGACACTTTGCCCTCGAAGAGGACGAACTTCTCTATTGCGGTATGGCACTCGGTCATCCGGATACGGATGCAGCGGTCAATCAGTGGCGGAGCAGGCGCGATGACCTCGATGAATGGTGTACATTTCGCGGGTTTTAGCGTTCGGTCAGCTTGAATTCGATCCGGCGATTGGTGGCAAGACTGATTGGATCGCGACCTTGAACAAGGGGTTGGAACTCACCAAAGCCGGCCGCAACCAGGCGGTTCTCGGGGACTCCGCGGCTGGCTAGATACTGCACAACGGAGATCGCACGCTCTGCTGAGAGGTGCCAGTTGGACTGGAACTGCGCCCGGCATCCTGGCCCGAGCGGTTCTTGGTCCGCATGCCCATCAACCCGCAAAACCCAGGCAATCTCAGAAGGGATATCCCCGCGGATGTCGTTGAGCACAGCGGCCAATTTATCAAGTTCGAGCTGGCCTTGCAGACTGATTGTGGCTGAACAGCTTCCGAAAAGAATATCACTTTCAAAGACAAAGCGATCACCCACCACGCGAATGTCATCCCGATCGCCCAGCGCCTCGCGCAGCGCTTCGAAGAACCGTGAACGGACTTCCGCCAGTTCTTGGACTTTTCGGGCCAGGGCCGCGTTCAGACGTTGGCTGAGGTTTTCGATTTGCGCTTGCTGTTCGAGGTCCTTCGCCTCGGCCGCTTCGAGGGCTTCTTGTAGGCTCGCCAACTGCTTGCGCAGCGCTGCGAGCTGTGCGTTCAGTGTGGCGATTTCAGACTTTTGTTCATCACTCAGCGCTTTTTCGGCTTCGAGTTCTTCAGCTGACGCGGCGACGGCACTTTCGGCAGATGACAAGGCCAGGGTCAGCGCCGCAATGCGTTCTTCGCCGGCGGCAATTTCGTCTTCGAGCGTACCAATGCGCAGCGTCAGTTCTTGGTTGCGCCGATCGGCCAACGACAAGTCGTCAACGAGCTTAGCGATCTGGGCACGGAGGGTGTTGAGTTCGGAGTCCTTCTGCGTCAGTTCTTCGCCAAGATAGAACTGCGCAACGACGAACAGCGACAGCACCACCATCAAAACCAGGATCAAGCTCGACAGACCGTCGACAAAACCTGGCCAAATGGCGGCGTCACCGCCGCGGGAACGGCGACGGGCCATGGCCTAGCGCCCCCTTGGCGACTTGCCCTCAAGGAGGGTGCGGCCGAGCTGGCGGATTTCTTTTTGTACGGCCGCGGTGCCTTCTTCGTTGCCGCGTGCCAGCTGGGCGAGCGTCGCCTCAAGGCGGCTGAGCGTACCTTCAAGGTCGGCGGTGTAATTGGCAGAATCGCTCCCGCCTCGCGCTGTCGTGGTGTCGGTGATACCGGAGAGCCAGTCCTCAAGATCCGAGTAGAAACGGTTCTGACTCTGACCGGCCTGAATATCCAAGAGGCCGAGGACAAGGCTCCCGCCAAGACCAAAGAGCGATGAGCTGAACGCCGTTCCCATGCCCGACAGCGGCGCGTTCAGATTGGAGATCAGGCTTCCCACGGCATCGGACCCACTACCGCTGGCGGTTCCCGAAAGACTGCCGATCACATCGGCGACGCCATTCACGGTCTGTAGGAGGCCCCAAAAGGTGCCAAGAAGGCCAAGGAACACCAAAAGATTGGTGGCATACCGGCCGATCTCGCGCCCCTCATCAATGCGCAGGCCTACCGAATCGAGGATGGCACGGGTGGAGGCTTGGCTCAAACGGCCACCGCGTTCATCGGCGTCAAGAAGCATGCGGCTCACCGCAGTGATCAGCATCGGTGCACGGGGAAGGCGCGTGCGCGAGGGATCAACCGAATTGCGGAACGAATTGATCCAGCTAACGGCCGGGCCCACCATCATCGCTTGGCGCAAATTGTACATGATGCCGACGAACAGGACGAACAGGATCAACCCGTTGAGATAGGGGTTGGCCATAAAGGCGGTGATCAAAAGCGCATTGGGCTGGGGGCTCAGCGGCGAGAGATAGTAAACGATCCCGCCAACAAGACCGAGCACAATGAGCATATTCAGAACGGCGCCGCTGGAGCCAGTGAACCGAACCCCGCGGTCAAGTGAGCGCGCCATACATGGTCTCCCCTAGACGCCCCAATATGGTCTGAAAGTGTAAAGAAGTGAAGTCTTAACCGCGCACGGTGCGCCGGATGTCGGCGCTGGTGATGACCCCGAGCGCAATGCTGACCAGGCCATAGGCGGGGACGGCAAGGACGGCGATCGCAAACAGAACGATCCAGCTTTGCCCCCACACCATGGCTTCGAGGGGTTCGCGGATCTGTAACAGGTAATGCAGCGCGATCCCTAAAAGCGTGCTGGCGCCAACAATCGCCAGGAGACGGCGAAGAAGGTGGTAGAGCCGAAGGATGTTTCGCCGCCTGAGGGTCGTTGAGAGCAGCGCCACCTCGGTCCATGCGGCGATCACGGTCCCGGTTGGAACACTCAAAAAACCGATGGTGGGGAAGAGCGCCACAGAGATCACGGCATTGATGACAATCGCGGTGATCGCATAGCGCATCGGGGTTTGGGTGTCCTCCCGCGCAAAAAACGCGGCAGCGAAGACCTTTTGTAGAACGTAGGCGGGAAGACCGAAGCCAAAGATAAAGAGCGCCGAGCCCACCATGATGACGTCGGTGTCGTTAAAGGCCGAGCCGCCAGCACCGATCAATTGGGTCGCAAACCCGGCCAGGTCTTGGAACAACGCTTCTGAGATGAAGCTCCCGAGCATCACAATACCGACGGCGGCGGGCATGGCGAAAAACATGGCTGTGAGGAAACCCTGCTCCAAGGTCGCTCGGGCGCGTTCTTCGTCGCCAGACTTCACGGCGCGGCCAATGGCGGGCATCAACACAACGCCAAGGGCGATCCCAATGATCGAGAGCGGCAGCTGATAGAGCTGGTCAGCATAGATCAGCCAGCTCACGGCTCCATCCTGGCGGCTGGCGATATTGGTGCCGATGATCGCGTTCACCTGAAGCGCTGAGGCGGCGATGAAACCTGGCGCGCCGAGGGTGACCATCCGGCGACTGTAGCGCGACAAACGCGGCGTCCGGAGCCGCAAGAGAAGCTGCGAACGCGCAGCGCCCCAGACCAGTGCACCGAGCTGAAGAAACCCTGAGATCAGCACGGCCACAGCGGCCGCCTGTCCTGTGACCTCAACATCAGCGCGGGCATAAAAGAGAACGCCAATGATGAGCGCCACGTTGAGAAGCAAGGGAGCGGCGGCCGCGGCTGCAAAACGGTGCACCGCGTTCAGCATCCCTCCAAAGATCCCGACGATCGACATGCAGCCGAGATACGGAAACATGATCCGCGCATAGAGAACCGAGAGCTCAAAACGCTCTGGATCATCGCGGAAACCGCTTGTCAAAAGGCTCATAAAGGTGGGGGTGAAAATCATCACCAAAGCGGTCAGGGCCGTGAGGATGACCACCATCCAAGCGAGGATATCTTCGGCGAAATCCTTGGCGTGGGCAACGCCGCCGTGGCTCTCATGATTTTGAAAAAGCGGCACAAAAGCAGCCTGAAAAGCCCCCTCTGCCAGCAGCCGGCGAAACATGTTGGGAAGACGGAACGCCGCCCAAAAGGCGTCAGCAACAGGCGTTCCCGAAGCGCCGATCACGCCCGCAAGGATCAGCTGGCGCAAAAAACCGAACACGCGGCTCAACATCGTAAGCCCCGATACGGTTGCCAGTGATTTCAGCAGTGAACCCAAAACTGATGCCCCGTCACGCTTCTCTTTGGTTAAGCGTCAGACTGAAGTGCCGCAAGCGACCTCTTCGACTGGTCGTTGCCAAGGCAACGCGTGCGCTTTTACTCTCCGCACAGTTACAGGAAGGTTTGCTGATGTCTTGGAAAGCCTCATTCACCGCCGTCAGTCTTTTGGCGCTCGGGGCCTCTGCCTGCGCGGACGATCACACAAGCGCGCTTCATGCATCGGTGGTTCGGCATTATGACGAGCATCTCGGTGATCTTTTTCGATACTTTCACGCCAATCCGGAACTCTCCTTTCAAGAGGTGAACACCGCCGCACGTCTCGCTGACGAATTGCGCGATCTTGGGTTTAGCGTGACCGAGAATTTTGGCGGGACGGGCGTGGTCGCCCTCCTCGAAAATGGTCGAGGTCCCACGGTGATGATCCGCGCCGATATGGATGGCCTTCCCGTGCCCGAACAGTCTGGGCTCGATTACGCCTCGACCGCCACCCAGAAAGACATCGACGGCATCGTGAAACCGGTGATGCATGCGTGCGGGCACGACATGCACATGACGACCTTGGTGGGCGCGGGCAAACAGCTGATGGACCTTAAAGACGATTGGTCGGGCACGCTCATTCTTATCGGTCAGCCCGCGGAGGAGCGCGTCGGCGGAGCGCGGGCAATGCTCGCCGATGGTCTTTACACGAAGTTTCCAAAGCCTGATTATGCGCTGGGATTCCATGTTTGGTCAGGTTTCCTCGGCGGTCTCATTCACGTGCCGGAGGAAAATGCCTTTTCCAGTGCCGACAGTGTCGACATCACGGTTTACGGCGTCGGCGGGCACGGAGCTCTGCCGCATCTGACGGTTGACCCTGTGGTGATCGCTTCACAAATCGTTGTCTCGCTTCAGACGGTGGTGAGCCGCAGCATCGCGCCCAAAAAGCCAGGGGTGATCACCGTGGGTTCGATCCACGGCGGAACAAAGCACAACATCATCGGTGAAGAGGTTCATCTGCAGCTCACCGTGAGGGCGAATGATCCAGAAACGCGAACGGCTCTTCTGGACGGCATTGATCGGATCGCCCATGGGACGGCGATGGCCTTCGGCGTGCCCGAAGAAAAGATGCCGAAGGTCGTCCGCTCACCGACGGAAACAACCCCGCCCACCAACAATGATCCAGCCACGGCCCGTCTTGTGGAAGCAGCGATCGTTGACGCCATGGGCAACGAGGCCCTTGTTCGCAATGCCCGTCTCGACGGTATGCCGGGGGAGGATTTTGCGTATTTCGTCACCCCTGAATCGGGTGTGAAGGGTGTTAACTTCCGGGTTGGCGGCGCCTTCCAAGACGACATCGACTCGCCAACCTCGCACCATGCACCCGGGTTTCGGATTGATCCTCAAGCGTCGGTGATTAACGGAACCGAGGCGACGGTGGTGAGTGCGTTGGCGCTTTTTGACGAAGGGGCTGACTAAATCGGCTTAGAGCGGCGAACCCCAGAGGGCGTCTCGATCTGTCCAGCCGCGAAAGTCAGTGGTTCGCACCCGGCACCAGGTGCCTTCGCATGTCTCAAGCCGGGCGATCACACCAGGCTCAAGCCGCGCCCGCGGCAAAGCATCGACCGTGGGTTGGGCGAAAATGATCGTTGAGGCCTGGATCACCGCGTGTTTGTTTTCTGCGAGCATCGCGCGGTGGATCCACACACGGCGGCCGTCGATGTCTTCGACCCGTCGCCAGATATTGTCTTGGGTCTCCCCAATGACTTTGAGCGGCAGTCCCTGCAGCTTGTAGATCACCAAGACCGGGTCTTCGAGATCAGGACCTGCGCGACCAAAGGCTTTGTCTTTTTTGAGCGCGACAAAACGGGGAACAGGCTGGCCCGAATAGCCAATACGGCGGTCTTGATCGGTGCGCGCTTCATCGTTTGGTATGGCCTGAGCGCGGGCCGCGTCGGCCGCCGTGGAAGCGGCGGCAATCAGGGTGAGGATAACCAGTGAAAAACCAAATCGCCGTGGAACGAACCGCATAAGTCGGAGCCCTGACCACTGAAGTGTGGAAACCAAGACTGGTATCGGCGGTGGGCGGTAAACGATCCGTTAACCTTAGGAGTCGGTTAACCTTCGCGCTTCGCCTTCGAGCATGATCGGGATTCCCTGCAGGATCGGGAAGGCCAGGGCCGCGGCGTCAGAAATCAACTCTTGGGCATCCTGGTCATAACGCAGGGAAGACCGGGTCACTGGGCAAACGAGAAGGTCGAGAAGCTTGGGGTCCAGAGGGGCGGAGGGTGTCTCGGTCATCGCTCTATTGAAGCCGCTCTCGGGGATCCTCGTCAAATTCGCTGCCGCGATGGGCGATCGCCATTTCCATCAGCGCAATCAGGGTTTGCCCGCGATCGTCGATGGTCTTTGCTTCGAGGATGGCTTGTTTCTCATCGGGCGCGAAGGGGCAGCTCATGGCGACGGAGTTGATAATTGTCTCGGCCGAAGCTCCTTCAATGGAGTCCCAATCGGCCTGGAGGCCAACCTCCTCAAGATAGCGCATCAAGAGTTCGATGACGTGCTCGCGCAAGCGGGGGCTTTCCTCGGGGTCTGGATGAATATCTGGGGCAAAGGCTCCCCAATCGACCTGGGCCACCCGAAAACCGCCTCCCGTGAGCTCGTCGCTCAGCACACGAAAGCGCGAGACTCCCGTGAGCGTAATCAAGTATCGACCATCGCCCGTTTCCATAAAGGAGGTGATCCGACCAGCGCAGCCGATGTCGTAAAGCGGCGGGTTCACGTCATCGTCAAACTTTGGGCGCGTCATTCCAATGAGGCGACTTGATTGCAGCGCGTGATCGGTCATGGCGAGATAACGCGGTTCAAAAATATTGAGCGGTAGCTGGCCCCGCGGAAGCAAAACAGCGCTTCTTAACGGAAAGACCGCCAGTTCTTGAGGCAGGGGTTGCTTATGCTCCCGGCTCGCCATCCACGTGCGTCCCTTCACCTTGGTGCCACCGAAAATCGGTGCCTGAAGAAGACTTAGCTGAAAAGCAGGGAAGACAAGCGCCGGCGCGCCCGTTTGACCTCAGGATGGGCCGCTCCAAGCGCGTCAAAAAGGGTGAGGAGTTTTTGTCGCGCCGCGCCTTCGTTCCATTCACGGTCCTTGGCGATGAGCGCCAAAAGCGTGTCCATAGCGGGCTCCACTTGCCCCGCGGCGATTTGCTCTTCGGCGAGGGCGAAGCCTTGGTCCTGATCAGACGGGTTGGCCTGAAAGGCCGCCTCGGCTGCGGCAAGATCGCCGCCCCCTGACGGCTCCGCCATCAGTTGAAGCTGGGCGCTGATTTGCGCGAGCGCCGCATGGTCCTTTTTGTCTGCGGGGACTTGGTCGAGCGTCGCGCGCGCCGCATCGATGTCCCCGGCGGCGAGCTGAACATGGGCAACACCGGCGATGGCTTCAATTTGCTCATCACTGCCGTCGTCTGCCATGCTGGCGGCTTCGCCAAAAGCTTGAATCGCCTGGGGGAAAAGCACTCTGTGCCAGGGCTTCTTTACCCGCGGCGATGAGGTCTTTGGCGCTCATCGTATCACCTGGCCCACCTTGCAGGCCCATCTGCGCGGCGGCAGCAATGATCCGGTCCAAGAACACCTGGATCTCGCTGTCGGGAACAGCCCCCATGAAACCGTCCACCGGTTGGCCCCCAACGAAGGCCATCACCGTTGGCAGGGATTGGATGCGAAGCTGCTGCGCAAGCATTTGGTTCTTGTCGGTGTCGACTTTGACCATTTTGACTTGGCCGGCACGCGCCTGAACGGCCTTTTCCAGAAGGGGCCCAAGGGTTTTGCACGGGCCACACCATGTTGCCCAAAAATCTACCACCACGGGCACCGCCATGGATGCATCAAGGACGTCCGCTTGGAACGTCTCAATCGTCGCATCTTTGATCAGGTCGTCGGCGCCAGGCGTTGGGCCTGTCGGAGCATTTCCGCCAAGATCGAGGGTCGAAGACATCATTCGCTCCACACAAATTGAGAGGACACATCAGTTTAGCGGGGAAATGGCCGTTCTCTCACGTCGCGGCAAGGGCCAGTTCAACAACGCGGCGCGCATGAACAGCTGCAAAAGACCGCAGCGCGTCTGAAGAGACCGCTGTGGAGGCGGTGTTGCGCAGAGGATGCGCCCAGATCAGATGCTCATTCAACAGCTCTTGATCGAGGACGAGGCCGTCAATCTGCCCCTTCCGGTCATTCACCAAGGCAAAGGGTGTGAGGTGGCCTGGCTCCACGCCCAAGACCTCAATCATTGTATGGGGTTTGGCAAAGCTCAGCCGACCACGCGCGCCGACGGCGTCACCAACCCGCCTGAGATCAACCTTGGTGCTGC
>JBCCBY010000032.1:0-16364 GCA_039033795.1 Pseudomonadota bacterium
CGACGACCTCCCCACGAGGGACGGATGGACCACCAGGAAAGGAGAAGCAGAGAAGGACTCGGACTCAGACTATCTGGGATCTGGAAGAGGGGTCAGGTTGCGCGCTGTCGTTTTCGATTGGCTTAAATGTGTCATCGAATCTCGGCGAAAGCAAAGCAGAGAAACGGCGAACGGCGTGAAAAAACAACAAGGCAAACATTAAGGCTCAATGAACCAAGGGCTTGGGTCAACCGGCGTTCCGCTGCGGCGCACCTGGAGGCGAAGTGGTGGCGCGCCCGAACGCTGGGGCATAATGCCCACGGGCTCACCGGCGCTGATCCGCTGGTCCTTTTGCACAATGAATGTATCAAGACCGAGAAGCACGGTCGCATAGGCCCCGCCAACGTCGATGATCAAGACATTGCCGAGGGTGCCAAACTCTGACGCCCATCGAACGGTTCCTGCGTAAGGCGCCGTGACGACCGCGCCAGGCCGGGCTCGAAGCTCCATCGACTGGCGCCTTTCGCCCGAACCGTCGCGCTCGCCAAAACGGCCCACGACCAAGCCAGCAACGGGAAATGAAAGTCGCCCGCGAGCCTCGGGGAAACTGTCTGGTAAGTCGAGGTCACGACGGGATCGCTGATAGGTTTCCATGACCTCATCGGCACTCGGAAGATCACGCAGACGCTGGATGAGATCACGCAGGCTTGATGCCTGCGTGGCCAAACGCTGGGTTTCCCGTTCCACCCTCTGCAAAGCGGCCATGTCTCGATTGAAGACTGACTCTCGCTCATCGAGCAGGCCTTGCAACAGGCGGCGACGCTCAGCGAGGGCTGCGTTGGTGTTTTCAAGCTGTCTTTGTGCGCTCTGTTTTTCCTCACGCAAGGTCGCAAGACGGATGATCTCTTCTTTCCGCGCTTCCACAATGTCGGCCAAGTGGGGGGTCAATGATGCAAGCGCAATCGCCGCAAGCGCGGCCTGCTGGGCATCACCGGGAGAGACAACAAGCGCAGGCGGTTTGGAACGCTCAAGATTTTGAAGCGCGCCCAGCACCTGGCTCAGCTCCAAACTCTTCGCATCTCGCTCTTCAAGAGCGACAGCCTCCCGCGCGCCGATCGATTGCAGGTCCTGTTCGAGCTGCGTGGCCTCAGCTTCCGCCGTCTGCAAAGCCGATGCGGTCGACACGATCTGACCGCGAAGGCGCTCCAGTGTCGGCTCCATTTCCTCCGTACGGGTTCTGATCTCTGCGGCAGATCGCTCGTTTTCAGCAATTTCTCGCTCGAGCCGCTCAAGACGAACCGATTCGTCTTGCGGAACCGTCTGGAGGCTGAACGCCAGGAAGAGTGCAGCAATGACCATCATCAGGCTCGGTGATACGGGTGTCCGCTTAAAATCGCGAGGGCCCTGTAAAGCTGTTCGGCAAGCATCACACGACAAAGTGCGTGCGGCCAGACCGCTCGGCCAAACGATAGAAGCTTGCCGCCGCCCTTGGTCACCTCATCGCGAAAGACGGCGTCAAAACCATCGGCCCCGCCAATGCAAAAGGCGAGGTCAGACACGCCGCCGTCGCGCAGTGTTCCGATATGCTGTGCAATCTCCTCGGAGGACCAAGACGAACCGCGCTGGTCGAGCAGAACAGCAGAACCGGGCAACACGGCGCGCAACCGAACAGCCTCGCCCTGGGGGTCACTTCCCTTTCCCGGCGCGATGAGCCGGAGTTCCGGCCCCTTCAACCCCAGACTGCTTGCCATTGATCGCGCTCGTTTGAGGTATTCGGCGCCAGCTTCGTCAAGCGGGTCACGCTTTTGCTCCCGCCCCACGGCAAGAAGCGCTAGGCGCACCTTACTCTGCCGAGGCGGGGGGGAACCGCTCAGGCGCCCAAATCCGTTCGAGGTTGTAGAAGTCGCGCACCTCGGGCCGGAAGAGATGGACAATCACATCACCGGCGTCGAGCAGCACCCAATCACAAGCAGGCAGCCCCTCGGTGGCCACCTGTCCGTGACCCGCCTCCTTCAACGCGCGCGCAAGCTTATCGGCAAGCGCGCCGACGTGGCGTTGTGAGCGGCCCGATGCGATCACGAGCTTATCAGCAACGTCGGATTTTCCCTCGAGGTCGATGGTGATGATGTTTTCCGCCTTTTCCTCGTCCAGACGGGTCAGCACGTGGCTCACGATCTCATCAGCGGACAACAGCGCTTCGGTCTCATCCGAAGCATGGGCGGCGTGGCGAGGGATGGTTGAAACATCCGCATGCGTGGGGTTGATCAGCACGTTTCTCCGTCAAGCACTTCCCAAAGTGGAAGCCCTAGCGAGATAGCATGGCTTGGGGGTTTCTAGAAAGAGTTTTGATTAAGGCGTATCTCGCTCGAGCTGATCGGTTTGTTGAGGCCGTTTAAGTAGCACCATGCCGGTGCTTGAAGACCCGCGAGCCTCAAGGCTTGCCGCTCCGAGACCCGGGCGTGCGCATAAAGCATCGCAGCTGGGCTTTTCAGGGCGCTGAGGCGACACCCAGGCCGATTGATCACGGCAATTGGCAAGCTCTCTAAGATCGATCGCCAGCGATGCCACTTGTGAAACCCGGCGAAACTATCCGCCCCAACAAGGTAGATCAGCGGCGCCCCCTTTGACCGATTGATCATCTGCCTCACCGTTTCAGCCGCGAAAACAGGGCCCCTCCGCGCCTCCGGTTCAACGCTCACCCCCTTCAGCCCGCGCATAAGGGCAGTGGTGGCGGCCAAGCGGTCATTCAACGGGGCATAGGTCTGGGCGCTTTTGAGCGGGTTTTGGGGAGAGACGAGCACCCGCACCCGCTTCAAACCCAAATGTCTTTGTGCGTGCAGGACCAGCGCCCGGTGCCCTTCATGGGGCTGGTTGAAGGAGCCACCAAAAAGTCCTACCGGATCAGGACCTTTCACACGCCGTCTCCCTTTGATCATCTCGATTTTGAAGCGCGGCGAGAGCATGGAGCCCCTGCCCTGCTATGGCTATCCTTGTCACTGGCGCTGCAGGCTTTATCGGCTATCACACCATCGAAGCCCTTCTCGCCCGCGGCGACGAGGTGATCGGCGTCGACAACCTCAATGCCTATTACGACGTATCGTTGAAGAAGGATCGCTTAAAGCGCCTCGAAGGAAAACCTGGCTTCGCGTTCCTCGCCTTGGACCTGAGCGACGCGGCGCAGATGGTCACACTGCGCGATCAGCCGATCGACCGGATCATCCATTTGGCCGCGCAAGCGGGTGTCAGGTACTCGATCGAAGCACCGCGGGCTTACGCCGACAGCAATTTGGTGGGACAGACCGAAGTGCTGGAGCTCGCCCGCCACCGATCAGTCAAGCACTGCGTTTATGCTTCATCGTCGTCAATTTATGGCCGCAACAGCTCGATCCCCTTCAAAGAAACCGATCGGACCGATGCGCCAGCGTCGTTTTACGGCGCAACCAAAAAGTCGTGCGAGCTCCTCGCTGATAGCTATGCATCGCTTTACGGGCTTTCCTTGACCGGGCTTCGCTTTTTTACCGTCTACGGCCCATGGGGCAGGCCCGATATGGCTTATATGATCTTTACCAAGAAGATCCTTGCGGGAGAGCCAATAGCGGTCTTTGGACAGGGCAACATGGGCAGGGACTTCACCTTTATCGACGATTGTGTTGCCGGAATCGTGGGTGCCCTCGATAACCCGCCGGTGACCAAGGATGATCGTGTCTCCCACCGTGTTCTGAACCTCGGAAACGACAAACCTGAACGGCTCATGGACCTCATTTCCTACCTCGAAGGCCATCTTGGCCAACCCGCCAAAAAGGAAATGAAGGCCATGCAACCAGGTGATGTGCGTGAGACATGGGCCGATATCACAATGGCGCGAGACGCGGTCGGCTATGATCCCAAAACAGCGCTCCAGGAGGGCTTGGGGCGGTTCGTTGCGTGGTATCGCTCTTACTACGGCTAAGTCTTGGCGATCTGCATCACCGCGGTTGAAGTTGCCGCGTAACCCCCATAGGCCAACCCTATCGATGCACCGTTAGGGGTTGCTCCGTGAACAATGAATTTCTTCAAGACGTCCTGGTTGGTTTTGCCAAACAGCAGAAAAGTCTATCCCCCAAATGGTTGTATGACGAGCGCGGCTCCGAACTCTTTGAGAAAATCACCAAGACCGAAGACTATTATGTCACGCGCACCGAAGAATCGATCATGCGGACCGTGCTCGGAGAATTACCGGGCCTCCTCGGGCCAGCCTCAGCCATCACCGAATTTGGCAGCGGCGCTGGTATTAAATCGCAGCGCTTGATTGAGGCGATTAAACCTTCCGTTTACGTGATGGTTGACGTGGCAGATGAGTTTCTAAGGGCCTCCGCCAAAGCATTGAGCGCACGGTTCCCCGACGTGGAGATCCATGGCGTGTTGGGCGATTTTTTAGGCGAAGTCGCCATGCCCTCAGCTTTTTTGAACGCTCCGTCCCGGGTTGGTTTTTTTCCAGGCTCCACGATTGGAAACTTCGATAAAGGCGGCGCCGAGGCCTTCCTAGCGGGGGCCCGACGTGATCTTGGCCATGGAAGCCGGTTTCTTCTTGGTGCTGATCTCGTCAAGGATGAAGAGGTGCTGATTGCCGCCTATGATGACCGCCAGCATCTCACCGCAGAATTCACCCTCAACCTCCTGCGTCGGATCAATCGTGAGTTGGAGGCGTCGATCAACGTCGAGACGTTTCGCCACCTCGCCCTATGGAACAATGACGAGCGTCGCATTGAGATCTACGCCGAAGCCCAAGCCGCCCAAGAGCTGGTTATCGCTGATGAGACCTTTCGGTTCGCCAAAGGCGAGCGGCTTCACGTTGAAAACTCACACAAATTCACCCGCGGAAGCATGACACGGATCGCGGCTCGCGCGGGATGGGATGTCGAGGCTTACTGGACCGATCCCCTCGAATGGTTCGGTGTTTTTCTGCTGAAAGCTCAGAGCAGCGATGAGGGAACATCAACGCCCTGACGGCGGGCCGAGGCCACCACGGTGTTCCGCAAGAGGCAGGCAATCGTCATGGGCCCAACACCGCCCGGAACAGGCGTGATCGCTCCGGCCACCTCTTGGCTGCCCTCAAACGCAACGTCGCCGACCAGACGGCTGGCCTCGCCTTCACCCACCCTGTTGATGCCAACATCGATCACCACAGCGCCTGGCTTCACCATATCGGCGGTGACCATCTCAGGCCGCCCCACGGCGACGCAAAGAATATCAGCTTCGCGGCAGACAGCGGCGAGATCAGCGGTCCGCGAATGGGCCATGGTCACCGTCGCATTGGCCTCTAGGAGGAGCAATGCCAGGGGCTTTCCAACCAAGATCGATCGGCCGACCACAACGGCGCTTTTCCCCGAAAGATCGGGCATCACCTCCCGAAGGAGGCGCATCGAGCCTTGCGGTGTGCAGGGCGTCAGGCCCGGCTGACCAAGCACAAGCTGCCCGGCGCTGGTGGCCGTGAGGCCATCAACATCCTTGCTTGGAGGGATCGTGGCGATCACTTCGTCCGTATCAAGACCTTCAGGCAGCGGCAACTGCACCAAAATGCCGTCAACCGTGTTGTCATTGGCCAGCTCGCGCACCTTTGCGATCACATCGGCTTGAGACGACGAGGCGGGCATGCGGTGAACCGTTCCCACCAACCCTGCTTTCGCTGAGGCTTTCTCTTTGCTGCGTACATAGACATGGCTCGCCGGATCGTCGCCGACGAGAACGACGGCCAGGCCTGGTTTGCGCGGCAGCGTGGCAGCGGCTTGGGCAACCGTTTCCCGAAGCGAGGCTGCCACGGCCTTCCCATCAATCAGCGTAGCAACCATCGCCTAATACCCCGCCGCAATCGCTGGGCCAAAGACATAGGCTCTGAGGAAGATCTGTAATGCCCGCAAACCCAAGAACACCACAATCGGCGACAGGTCGAGACCACCAAACGATGGCAACAGGTTGCGGATCGGACGCAACACCGGCTCGGTCAAGGCCGTGGTGATCCGCATGATCGCATCGACCACATTGTTGTAACGGTTGATCACACCGAAGGCGAGCAGCCAACTCAGAATGATCGTCACGATAAGGACAATAATGTAGAGGTTGATGATCTCGTTGATCAGATAGGCGATGGCTTGCAAGGCGACGATTCCTCTTTTGATCGCGGGGATCTACGAGAGGTCTGCCCGCCCGACAACCTCACGCGGGCCCGCTCTTTAATTTGCGCCGTGGTCAAGCGGCTGCCGTCATGGCTGTAGCCAGGTTCGGCAAAGGCGTAGCGGAAGCGCTCGATCGGCTTCAGGCCGCGCCCGGCCACATCCTTGAAAATCGCCCAATATTCGTGGGTTGCAACGACGAAAGGGTTCCGCGTTGTGATGTTGCTCACAAGCCCAAAGTCGCAAGGCTCCTCATCGCGCTCGGGCTCAAACGTACCAAACAAGCGATCCCAAATGATGAGGATCCCCGCATAATTGCTGTCGAGGTAACGCGGGTTGGTCGCATGGTGGACCCGGTGATGCGAGGGTGTGTTGAAGATCGCCTCGATCGGCGCCGGACACCGCTTCACCGTCTGGGTGTGGATGAAGAACTGATAAAAGAGATTGATCGCGCCCGCGAAGGCGAAAAGCGCTGGATGAACGCCGAGGAGAAAGACGGGAATGCCCAAGAGATAGGTCGGCGCAAGAACCGAGAACCATGGCTGGCGCAACGCCGTCGATAGATTGTAGCCTTGGCTAGAATGATGGACGACGTGGTTGGCCCAGAACCACCGCACCCGATGCTGGAACCGGTGCACCCAGTAATAGACAAAGTCCTTTGCCACCATCGCGATGGCAAAGCTCCACCAGGTGATGCCGAGGTCAAAAAAGCGGAACTGCCAAACCCAAAGCATGAAAAGGCCCACCCCGCCCCACATGGTGAAGGTCGAAAGGGCGTTGCCCGTGCCCATAATGAGATTGGTGGTGAGGTCTTTGGTGACCTCCTCTTTCCGGCCCCGGCGCGTCAGCAAAAACACCTCAATGGCAATAAGCGTGAGGTAAAGCGGCGCCGCAAAGACCGAGACGTCAGGGAACGAAAGCTGATCCATCGGTCCCTGTTACCCTATTTCGCGATCAATTTGGATAGGCGGTGCTGTTAGGCACAACGTCGCTCTTGGAAGAGCTTTGCCTCAGGCAAATCGAGCCAACCAAAGGCATGCGATGACGAGCCGTGCTTGCGGTGGTGTTCCAGGCGTTCGATCGCCTCTTGGACCGTGGGGACATGGCCGATCGGCACCCACCACATGACAAAATGCGGCTTCGATGGCGCCTCAAACCATTCGGCCTTGCGGTTGTAGACCTTTTGATGGGCCGTCTTCCAAACATAGTTCGCAAGGTCTGTGGGTGTCCCCACACCGAGAGGTTGATCGCCTCAAGCGGGTCGTCGGAGTACCGCACGTCCATGGCGTTGTTGCCTTCACCGGTCAGGCGCCAGACAAAACCAGGGCTACGCTCAGCCAAGGCATTGATGGCATCCGTCTTCTCCACGAACTCTCTCATCACTGGGCTTTCGGGCGTTCCGCGCGTGCGGCCGATATTGATTTCAGCGAGATGGGTATGAGGCGGCTGTATCATGCGGCGTTTTCCGTTAGATGCTCCTTCGATAAGCTAAGGGTGACGCGCCGGCGCGCAAGGGCCCGATGGCAATGATGATGGAGCACGCGTTGACCGACCATTTTTACGCCCGTGTCCGCAGCACACTGAGTGAGATCGACGATGAGGGCTTGACTAAGCCAGAGCGGCTCATCACCTCCAAACAAGGACCAGAGGTCACCATCAGCCATGATGGGAAAACCATCCGTGCCTTGAATTTCTGTGCCAATAACTATCTTGGGCTCGCGGATCATCCCGACCTCATCCGCGCGGCGCAACAAGGGGCAGAAGAGCAGGGCTATGGCATGGCATCGGTCCGCTTTATCTGCGGCACCCATGAGCATCATCGCCTCTTGGAACGCGAACTGGCAAGCTGGCTTGGTTTTGACGACTCGATCACGTTTGCTGCCTGTTTTGATGCCAATGGCGCCGTGTTTGAGCCGCTCCTTGGCGCCGAAGACGCCATCATTTCCGATGCCCTGAACCATGCTTCGATCATTGATGGGGTCAGGCTTTGCAAAGCCAAGCTCTACCGTTATGACAACAACGATATGGCATCGCTCGACGAGCAGCTTAAGGCCGCGAGCAAAGCGGGAGCACGGACGAAGCTGATTGTCACCGACGGCGTTTTTTCCATGGACGGAACAATTGCGCAGCTGGGAGCGATCACGGATCTCGCAGAAAGACACGATGCCTTGGTGATGGTGGACGACTGTCACGCCACAGGCTTTATGGGCGCTGGCGGCCGCGGCAGCCACGAGCACTGCGGTGTTTTGGGAAAAATCGACATCCTCACCAGCACGCTTGGAAAAGCGATGGGCGGCGGCATGGGCGGATTTATCTGTGCCCGGCAGGAAGTTGTTGACCTGCTGCGTCAACGCGCCAGACCTTACCTCTTCTCGAATGCCCTTGCGCCCGCTTTGGTCGAGGGGTCGCGCCGTGCCCTTGACCTCGTCAGCGCCGGCGATGACCTCCGCACACAGCTCTTTGCCAATGCAACACTCTTCCGGCGGGAGATGGCTGCCGCTGGGTTCGATCTCTTGCCGGGGGAGCACCCGATCATTCCGGTGATGCTCTATGATGCGAAAATCGCACAAGAGATGGCCGCGAGGCTGCTCGATGAAGGTGTCTTCGTCACCGGCTTCAGTTTTCCCGTGGTCCCGCGCGGCAAAGCCCGCATCCGCACCCAGATGAACGCGGCGCACACGGAAGAGCAAGTGAAGCTAGCGGTTGCTGCCTTCACAAAGGTGGGCCGTGAGCTCAGTGTGATTGGCTAGCATTCGATCACATTGACCGCGAGGCCGCCTTGGCTGGTCTCTTTGTATTTATTGGACATATCAAGGCCTGTTTGACGCATGGTCTCGATCACCTGGTCGAGGCTGACCTTCGGTTTACTGACGGAATGCAGCGCAAGGCGTGCCGCATTCACGGCTTTCACCGCACCAATCGCATTACGCTCAATGCATGGGATCTGAACAAGCCCACCAACGGGATCGCAGGTTAGCCCCAGATTGTGCTCCATGCCGATCTCGGCGGCCGATGCGCATTGCGCAGGTGTCGCCCCCCACACAGCCGCAAGACCACCCGCCGCCATCGAGCAGGCGACACCCACTTCACCCTGACAACCCATTTCAGCACCGGATATTGACGCACGCTGTTTATACAAAAGTCCAATGCCGCCCGCTGTCAGCAAAAACGTCCTGCGTGCTTCGTCCGTGGCCTCATCCATTGAGCAGTATTTCCGCAAAACCGCAGGGATAATGCCAGCGGCGCCATTGGTCGGTGCCGTGACCACTTTTCCGCCCGCAGCGTTCTCCTCGTTCACAGCCATGGCGAACAGATTAAGGACATCGAACAAGCGCTCCGGCTCGTTCGCCAAAGGGGTGCTTTCGACCTTTGCATGGAGGCTGGGCGCACGACGTTGGACTTTCAAGCCGCCGGGCAACTCGCCCTCGGTCTTCAGCCCACGGTCGATGCAGTCGAACATCACTTGAACGATGGTATCAAGCTTAGCAGCGGTTTCGGCACGCGGCCGAAAACGATCCTCATTTCTTAAAACAACATCCGCGATCGACAGATCGTCCTGGGCACAAATCGCAAGCAATTCCTCCCCCGAGCTGAACGGGAACGGAACTTTTGTCGCCGTCTGAACAATGTCGGAGTTGGTTTTGCGCTTAAGCTGGGCTTCCGATGCGATGAAACCGCCACCGGTGGAGTAGTAGGTGCCCTCGGCAATCGGCTCACCATCGGCACCCAGCGCACGCAAGGTCATGCCGTTCGGATGCAAATCCGGTATCACGTCACCCGCCAAACGAATGTGCCGTTCGATGGTGAACGCCACATCGTGCTCACCAAGCAAGCAAAGACGACCCTCATCGTCGAGACGCTGAAGGCCCCTTTCCCCCTCAACAGCGTCGTAGGTTTCTGGATCATGCCCCATCAGGCCAAGGGCGGTCGCGGTCAGCGTGCCATGGCCCTCACCCGTCAGCGCAAGCGATCCTTGAAGCTCAACAAAGACTTGCGCCACCTGCGCGCGCTCCTTCGGTGCAATGTCGACCAAAAAGCGCCGAGCGATCCGCATGGGCCCCACCGTGTGGGAGCTTGAAGGCCCGACACCCACGCGAAAAAGATCAAGAACCGAAAGCATACGAGACCTACCGATGCCCAATATGGGCCTTAGCAGCAAGCCTCGCCATGCGCGCTGCACTTGGAATGCCGACGGCCGTGCCGCAAAAGAGAGAAAAATCGTTCAGGAGAACCACGCCATGAAGACGAAAATCACAGAGATGTTCGGCATTGAGCATCCGATCATCCAAGGCGGCATGCATTATGTTGGCTTTGCAGAGATGGCTGCCGCTGTCTCCAACGCAGGGGGTCTGGGGACCATCACGGCCCTGACCCAGAAAACGCCCGAGGACCTGGCCAACGAAATTGCACGCTGCAACGATATGACGAGCAATCCCATCGCTGTGAACGTCACCTTCCTCCCAACGGTCAATGCACCGGATTATCCAGCGATCATCCAAACCATCATCAATGGCGGCGTGAAGGTGGTGGAGACGGCGGGCAACAATCCTGTCCAAGTTCTTCCCTACCTCAAAGACGCAGGCATCAAGGTGATCCACAAATGCACCTCGGTGCGTCATGCCCTTAAGGCCCAAGACATTGGCTGTGATGCCGTCAGCGTCGATGGGTTCGAATGTGGTGGTCATCCGGGTGAGGACGATGTCCCCAACATGATCCTTTTGCCGCGTGCAGCCGATGAGCTTGAGATCCCCTTTGTCTCGTCCGGCGGTCAGGCCGACGGCCGCTCGCTTGTCGCCTCCCTGGCGATGGGCGCCGATGGCATGAACATGGGCACCCGCTTTATCGCGACCAAAGAGGCGCCGGTGCACCAGAATGTCAAAGAAGCCATTGTTGCAGCATCCGAGCTTGATACCCGGCTGGTTATGCGTCCTCTTCGTAACACCGAGCGTGTCCTGACAAACGGTGCGGTGGAACGCTTGCTCGAGAAAGAAAAAGAGCTCGGCGCTGATCTCAAATTTGAAGACATCATCGAAGAGGTCGCAGGCGTTTACCCCCGCATCATGATGGAAGGTGAGATGGACGCAGGCGCCTGGTCCTGCGGCATGGTCGCTGGACTGATCAACGATATCCCGACCGTGCAAGACCTGGTTGACCGCATCATGGGCGAAGCCGAAGCCATCATCCACGAACGGCTCACAGGCTTTTCGAAAGCAAGCTAAACCAGCGCAGCGGTAGGAACCAAGAAGTAAGGCCGGAGCAACGCTCTGGCCTTTTTCGTTAAAACCGCTTGCGAAATTCGATCTCGAGCGTCCGGCCATCTGGATCCAAAACATCCGGACTAAGAGCGGTTGGAACTGCTCCCGTCGCATCCCTCACATCAAGACGCTCATCGAAGATGTTGTCGATGCCGACGCGAATGCGGCCTTCTTTTAAGAAGGGCGCGCGATCGATCCATTGATCCGATAAGAAGTTGAACTCGTAAGAAAGGCTGGCATTGACCGCCACAAGATCGGAATAGCGGAGCAGCCCCGTGGTGCTTTCAACGTCGGTGCCGCTCTGCCAACTCATGGATGTGCGAAGACCCAGGCCTTGACGCCATCGGTTCAAGCGCGCCTCCAATCGATGCGCAGGCGTTCCTCCCGATTGCGATGATCCACTGCCATCGAGAAAATCGAAGACAACACCGTTGGGCGCGATCACTTCATCTTGCAGCGTCCATGTGTGGATCAGTATCAGGCGGGCTTGAGGCGGCCTGCCGCCCCTTCGCTGTTGGGCCCGGCTTCGCCGCGGAGGGCCTGACTGCGGAGGGCCTGCCTGGGGAGGGCCTGGCGTTGGCGAGCCTGCAGCAGGAGGACCGCTCCCCGGCGGCGGGCCCGACGGTCGCCCTCCGTCAGGGCCACCTTGAGGCGCGCTTTGGGGTCTCCCGCCAGGTCGTCGCGGACCCCCTCCCATGCTTAAGCCCCAATTGAGCGCTGTGCGGAATTCTTGCCGGTTGGTTTCGTCCACCTGCACGGGGCGTTGGTCAAAGACCTCCAGTGCCCCCGTGGAGGACCTGATGACCCGGTCGGAAAAAGCTTGCTCGAATTCGTCCGTGAGAAGAGAGAATGTCCTTGTTTCATCATCAATCGAGGACGTGGTGTAATCGAAATTGACGCGAACGTCGCGTTCATCCCAGGGTTTGAGTTGAAAACCCACCTTGATCACATCGCGCTGGTCGGACGTCAGTGCTTCATTTCCGCCCGCAATCACGGTGGCCAGGACGTCCTCGCCAAGGGCTGCATCGAAGACACGCGCATTGGGCGTCGCTGTCGCGGGTGCTTGGAGAGCGGTGAGGCTCGGTGCGCCCTCCTCGGAGGTATAGGACGCAATGAGCTGAAGACGAGATTGCCATGACCAGGTCAGGCCCGTTCCCCAGGTGACCAGCGTTCCAACATCTGAGTAATCTTTGAGCTGAAGGTTACCGTTGTACGAGAACTCCCCCGGTATTGCGCGCGGCAAGGGCACGGGGATGTCGCTGTTGGCCCGGGTGGAGAGCACCGTGCGGGAAACGGTGAAATCTGAGAGCGTGTCGCCATTCTGATCGGACGTCTCGACCTGATCCCATGAAAGACCAGCCTGAAGACTGGTGGATAGCTTTGCACCGGCCCATGTCAGGGATCGATCGTTAAGCACCGCATCCAACGCGGCGCTTGTGAACACGGTTTGGTCATGCTCGCGAATAAGACGAGCCTCGGTGCCGGTGCCGTTGATCCTGTCCGTGCTGACATCATTCTCCACCCTGTTCAGGCTGGCTGTCGCGGTCCATGTTCGCGGCGCGAGCGCACTGGCGATCGCCAGCCCCAGAAAAGTGTCTTGGTTGTCTGTGGTCTGGTTGAGGACAACCGGTTCGGCCAAGACCTCGCTTCTTCCCAGGGATGCTTCGTTACGTGTTTCCTCGATCGAACCACTGAAGGTCGCAACGGCATCATTGAGGACGGAGCGGCCATAGCTGAAACCCGCTGACCAGTCTTGGGCGTCAGGACGGAGGGTCCGTGCATCGCTATCCGCTGCATTGAGCGAGCGCTCACTCTCAAAAACTGCCGGATTGTCACGAAACTCGCCGTCGATGCTTCGCCGTTTGTCACCGGTCACCGCAAGGCGTTGGAAGGAGGCTTCGGAGAAGGTTGAACCACCGCGTGTCGGAGCCCCGGTTTCCGCCTCGAGGGCTGTGACCGTTGTGTTCGGCTTCAGGATAAAGTTGATCACCCGCTGGTTGGCAGCAAAGCCATATTGTAACGAGACCTCCTCGGGCATGATCTCGACCCGTGCGAGCGATTCCGCTGGATAGCGCCCGATTTCTCGAAACCCCGCGACCCGGCGACCGTTCAGAAGAACCACAGGGGGTTCTGAGCCGCGGCCGCGGCCGCTGGAGGTCTCGGCGGAGAGGAGGTCGAGAAGCTCTCCAATTGAGCTTGCTCCATAGGCAGCAATATCCGCCTCGGTCAGGGTCAATTCGGGTTCAACATCACCAAAAGTCTGGCCACGAATCTGTTGGCCCTGAACCGTGATGACATCAGCCACCTCATCAGCGCCGGCACCCTGGATAGCCATGGCGGGAGCCGGTACGATCAGTCCCATTAAGAAAAAAGCCCTGGCCATCACGCCGTCGAGGCACGCCATGCGCGGAAATCCTGTCATCCAATATCCCAGAGGCGCTGACCATCATATCGAGCGGCTTCAAGTTAAAAATCGTCCCACCCGAAGGCGATTGAGATGTAGCGGCGGCCAGGGCGCCGACAAGGGCCGCTTACCCACCATGAACGCGCCAACAATTCGATCGAATTTTTCGAAAAAGTGCAGATCTTACCCCCAGAGAAGGCGACGATGCAGGGATTTCGGAATTCAGTGAAAAGTCTAGTGATGCCATAATAAAGGGAAAATCTTCCCTAAGATTTGTTTACTTTGTTTCTTATCAAATCCTTTAGATGGCCCGGCAGGAATGATCCTTCGAGGACCTGTTTCCGAGGGATGGAACATGACCAAAGCAGTGTTGAAAACGAGTGCAGCAATCATCGCACTTGGTGTGTCGGGTGCAAATATTGCTTATGCTGACGATACATCGGGCAATATCGTCGTCAGCTATGAGGGCGTGATCGGGCCGAGTTACGGATCACTTGATGCCTTTTACGGAAGCCTTGATGCTTTTTGGGGATCTCTGGATGCCTTCTATGGGAGCCTCGACGCGTTCAACAGCCGGTCGATTAATCAGCACTATGGCAGTCTCGACGCGTTCAGTGACCTCGATGCGCACTATGGTAGTCTGGATGCGTTCTATGGTTCATTGGATGCCTTCTACGGTAGTCTGGATGCATTCTATGGACACCTGAACACCCACTGGGGCAGCCTTGATGCCTTTTATGGAAGCCTGGACGCCTTCTACGGATCGCTAGATGCGTTCTGGGGCAGCCTTGACGCCTTTTATGGTTCATTGGACGCGTTCTATGGATCGCTTGATGCGTTCGAAACGCCGGACTCTGTCAAAACCGACATCAGCGCCTTGGTCAGACAAAGTCGACGGACGTTCCGCCGCGCGGTCGAAGCGAGGACGGGACAGTCGTTCAACAAAGCCATCCTTAATCCGTTGCTGGATAAGTATGGATTGAAGAAAAACCTATCAAACTTCCACGAGCTGGCGCCAGAAGATGTCGCTATGCTGATCATCGAGTTCAACGACACCTTGCTGCTTTATTCCGGCCTCGACCACGTCGACCATTGGATGGGCGCTATTGGCTGGAGCCCAACGCTCGCCTACGAAGTTGGCGCAGGCGAAGGTGTTCGCATCGGGATTATCGATACGCTGGTCTCAGAAGTTGACGAAGAAAACTTCAATGATATCGCTGGCTCATATGGGTACAGAATTAGCGGCCAACGACATGGTGCAGCTGTCGCAGCACTGATTAATGCCGCTCATGATGGTTACGGAGTGATGGGCGTTGCGCCAGAGGCGGCGTTGAGTTTCTTTAATCCGTTCGACAAAACCTTGACGACAAACTGGCAAGACGTGACCAGGGCGATCAACAAGGCGGTCAAGGAGAACAAAGGGAACGCTGACGTTATCAACCTGTCCCTCGGCACGCCGGGTTGGACCCTCCACCAAGACTGGACCCAGGTGTTCTCTAACAAAGCTGTCCGTCAACGTGCAACAGATGTCGTCTTTGTGAAGGCTGCCGGCAACAGCGGCGTGACGCAAACCCAGGACATCGAATGGGGACAACTTGACGTCCATAACCAGCTGTTGATTGTGGGCTCTGTTGATCCGTCTGGAGAGATTTCCGGTTTCTCCAACCGGCCAGGAGACGCTTGTCTCTTGACCAATGGTGTTTGCGAGCCGGAAAATCGTCTGATGAACAGGTTTCTCGTGGCACCAGGCGAAATGCTGCTGTCGAGCGACAATGCTGGCGGCGTTACCCGCGTCACCGGGACGTCCTTCGCGGCTCCACTCGTCACTGGTGCCGTTGCTCTTGTTCAGGGCAATTGGCCGTGGCTGAAAAACCATCCGGAAGAGACGGCTGATATCATCCTTCAGTCTGCAACAGATCTTGGTGAGCCAGGCGTGGACGGCACCTATGGTTGGGGTCTCCTCAACGTCGATGCGGCGTTGGAACCACTCGATCCCAACAACCTCACGCTCCAAACCGCCAACGGCGTTGTCTCCTACGCCAGTCTTGGCGGGACCACCAATGGTGTGATCTCTCTGATCGGGAGCGATGTCAGCCTGACGTTTATCGAGGACATCGGCGAAACCTATCGGGACTTTTCCATTCAAATTGATGCCACGCCTCTCGAAGGCGACCCAGAGGCCGTGCAAGACACAGAAACCGAGGCTTACCTCAACGCTCGCTCGGGCGGACCAGTTGTTAACGCGACCCAAAGCTTTGCATCACGCGGGGTCCTTGGGTTCACTGATGGTCTTTACGTCGGCGGCGGCGCCTTGGGTGATGAAAAGAGCCGTTGGCTCCTTAGCATCGAAGCAAACCGCCACGCGCCAGACGATGTGCTGGACATTGACGCGGTGCCTTTCCAGACGACGTCGACACTGGTGAACAATGAAACCGGCCTAACACTGACGTTCGGCCAGGGTGAGAGTGCCCTCAATTTCTCCGGCAACGGTGCATTTGGGATGCTGTCAGACCACGATGTTCTGACCGGTGGTGTCAATCCATTTTTGGGTCTTGCATCGGGCGGAACGTTCGCTAG
>JBCCBY010000033.1:0-16217 GCA_039033795.1 Pseudomonadota bacterium
CCGTCACGGGTGTAGATCGGAACACCGCCGCCGATGGGCGTCCCTTTTGAGGTGAGTGCCCATTCGAGGTTCCCCTCGCTCACGTCCTCAGCAAGTCCTTCCGTCGATGCACCCCAGCGCGCCGCATAGTCAGCTTTTTCACCCGCCAGATCGGCTGGACCCTGACGGAGTGAATCCATGCGGCGATAGGCAAAGAGCTGTGTGCTGCTATCAACAATGGTGATCGCGATGGTCAGGTCGTTTTCGTCAGCAAACGCACGACAGCCTTCGATAATGGCTTGTGCCGACGCCTCGGTCAGACGCGGTGCTGTATCCTGCGCAATGGCAGGGGAAAAGGCGGCAACCCATGTTGCGCCGATAAGAGTTTTTATGGTCATTGTGACGGGCCTTTTGACGTCGTGGATTTCTCTTTGGCAAAGAACTACAGGTGTAGGCAAGGTCGCATCTCACCTACCCAGGGCTGTGAAAGTGATCGTAGATTCGCTGCGCAAGCGCTGCGGAAATGCCGTCCACCTCTTCAAGATCAGCAGGTTTGGCCCGGGCCACCCCCTTGGCAGAGCCGAAGTGATGAAGAAGCGCTTTTTTCCGCGAGGCCCCCACGCCCTCAATTGCGTCGAGGGGGTTCGATGTCATCTGCTTTTGCCGCTTGGCGCGTTGCGCGCCGATGGCAAAGCGGTGGGCCTCATCGCGCAGCCTCTGGAGATAATAAAGAACCGGTGAGCGCGGGGGGAGCATAAAGGGTGAGCGGCCGGGTGCGAAAAACTGTTCGGCCACGGCCGAAGCAGACCGATCCGCGGTTTTTCCTCCTTGCGCGTTCTCTCGCCGCGCCTTGGCGATCGTCAGCAGCATGATATCGCCTCCCTCGATGTCAGGGCCAACGCGGATGCCCGCATCTTCCATCGCCTCTTTAGCGGCGGAAAGCTGACCCAGGCCACCATCAATGACGACCACGGAGGGCCAATCGTCTTGACCCGGCGCGCTTTCCTTCACCAATCGACCAAATCGCCGGCGGAGCACCTCTCGCATGGCGCCAAAGTCGTCACCACCAACAACGTCGTCATCCTTGATGTTGAATTTTCGGTATTTGTTGCGGGCAAAGCCGTCCTCGTCGGCGACCACCATTCCGCCGACCATTCCCGTTCCCCCGATATGGGAGTTGTCATAACACTCCACGCGAGTTGGCGTGGTTGTGAGCTCTAGAGTTTGTGCCAGCGCATCCATGAGGCGCTTTTGACTGGCCGTGTCCGCCAGACGCCGCCCCAAAGCCTCGCGAGCATTCATCAGCGCGTGAGCGACGAGATCTTTTTTCTCACCGCGTTGCGGGGTCAACACCTCAACCTTTCGTCCCGCTTTCACCGTCAGCGCTTCGCCAAGAAGCGCGCGATCCTCGATATCCGCCGAGAGCAGGATCGAACGGGGCGGCATGCGGCCATCGTAGAATTGCGCTAAGAATGAGGCGAGGATCTCTTGTTCAGTGATGTCTTTATCTGCCTTAGGAAAATATGCCCGACTGCCAAGGTTTTGACCTGCACGGAAGAAAAATGCTTGTACGCAGGATTGTCCGCCATCGGCATAGATTGCAAAGACGTCTGCTTCATCGACGGACCCGGGATTGATTCCTTGGCTTTCCTGGAGATGGGCAAGCGCGCGAATTCGGTCGCGCAACCGTGCAGCACGCTCAAACTCTAAAGCCTCAGATGCCCGTTCCATCTCGTCCGAGAGGCCTGAGACAACCTCGCGGTTCCCGCCCCGCAGAAAAAGAGCGGCCTGTTCAACCAGCTCACTATAGTCTTTTTCATTCACCACGCCTGTGCACGGCGCAGCGCAACGTTTGATTTGATAGAGCAGACATGGGCGCTCTCTGTTCTCAAAAACACTGTCATTGCACGAACGAAGAAGAAATGCCTTTTGCAGCGTGTTGAGGCCACGATTGACAGCGTTGGCGCTGGCGAATGGGCCAAAATAAGCGCCAGGTCGTTTCTGTGGGCCTCGATGCTTGAGGATCTGGGGAAAGGAGTGATCGTTGGCGATTAAGATCGAGGCAAAACTCTTATCGTCCCTCAAAAGTACATTATACCGTGGGCGAAGTTGTTTGATGAGATTGGCTTCTAAAAGAAGGGCCTCGGTTTCGGTATCGGTGACCACGAACTCCATGGCCCGTGTTTCAGAAATCATGCGCGCGATGCGGTTAGAGTGTCCGTTGAGCGTGGCGTAGTTCGATACGCGGGACCTAAGGCTACGGGCCTTGCCCACATAAAGGACCTCGCCGTCATCCCCAAACATGCGATAGACGCCGGGGCGTGACGGCAAACGGCGCACCTCATCGGCGATCAGCGCATGGCCAACCAATGGCGCTTTTTCGTGGGTGTCAGCCTCAGCCATGCGTCTCCCGCATCAACAGGAGCAGAATATAGGCCTGACCGTGCGTCGTCTCTACCCCGTTTAAGCGGGCACAGGATCTTCTGCGGCACTGCCTGCGAGTTTGGCGAAGAAAGCCTTCGCCTTCAGGTGCAACACCGCCACCGCAGGAACGACGAGCATCAACACGGCGGTTCCGAACAGAATGCCAAATCCTAGCGACACCGCGGTCGGTTTCAAAAAGGCAGCCTGAACACTCTGTTCCAAGACGATCGGTGTTACGCCAAAGAACGTGGTGAGCGAGGTGAGAATAATCGGCCGGAAGCGGACGATGGCCGCGTCCACCACCGCGTCAATGCGATCAAGGCCTTTGCTCAGCTTCTCGTTGATATAATCCACCATCAACAGCGCATCGTTGATGATCACGCCTGAAAGGCCGATGATCCCAAAGATCGACAACAACGAAATATCAAGTCCCAGCATCGCGTGTCCCCAGAACGCGCCGATGAGACCAAATGGAATCACCGACATCACGACAAAAGGTTGGCTGTAGCTGCGGAAAGCGAGCGCCAAGAGGACATAGATACCAAAAAGTGCGAGCACGAAGTTTCTGATTAACGGTGGAAGCGCACGGGCCTGCTCTTCCTGGTCACCACCCGTCTTCACCGTCACTCCAGGAAAATCGGTGCTAACCTCGTCCCAAACAGGACCGAGAAGGCGCGCCGTGATCGCGCCGCCGGTGGTGATGTTTGGATCCACATCAGCTCGTAAGGTAAAGAGCCTTTTTCCATCAAGCCTTGTGATGGCAGCTGGCGCTTGGCCAACAGTGATATTGGCAACAGCGGCGATCGGGACCGCTTCGCCGCCGATGATAATTTTTTGCCGCTTGATGTCTTCGATCGTGGCACGTTCATCCTCAGGCAGACGAACACGAACTTCGATTTCTTCTCGGTCTCGCTGGATCCGCGTGGCCTCAGCGCCAAAATAAGAGGCTCGGACGGCCCGCGCGACGGACTGTAGATCAACCCCAAAAGCAGCGGCCTCTGGCCGGAGGGAAATCTGCACTTCATCGGTGGTTCGGAAGCGATCATCGGAGACGTCAAAAACACCGCGCATCTCTTCAAGTCGTGCACGGAGTTCCTTCACCGCTGCTCGCGCTTCATCATCATCGACGCCCAAGACGAGGATCTCGACCGGCAAGGCAGAGCTCGTCAGGCTATAGGAAAATGTCAGCTTTTGGGCGCCGGGAATGCGTCCTGTGGCTTGGCGCCACGCCGCTTCAAAGTCGATGGCCGTGAAACGGCGTTCCGCTGCGTCTTGAATTTTCACGGTAAAGAAGCCGGCATTCGCCGACGCGCCCGTATCGACCGAGACTTCTCCTAGTCCTGAGCCGTTGATGCTGGACCCAAGGCTCCAAACGATGCCTTCGATGACGTCGTCGGGATCCATGTTCACGTCTTCAGCCACCATCCTGGCGGCCTCTTCGGCGCTCGCCAGAACCAGCTGCGCTGCGGCCTGGGTTTGGTCCTGTGACGTTCCCTCCGCGAGCTCGAGTTCGGCGGACACGAAATTGCCTTCGATTTCGGGGAAGAAAATCTGCCGGATCACGCCGCCCGAAAAGAGCGACAGCGTGGTGATCAGCAGCGCCACCGCAAACAAAATCGTTGCCCAGGGCTTGGTGGCCGCGAAGGTGATGGCGGGGCGTAAGCGCAGTTCGCTGAAATCATCGAGCCGCTTGGCGACATTGTTCCGCAAAGGATCAGCCCAGCGGCGCACCGACCATGATTTCGGCTTTCGGTCGTGCAGGTGCGAGAGGTGCTTTGGCAGGATGAAGAAGCTCTCGACGAGCGATAGAATGAGGACGGCACAGACCACAAAGGCGATGTCAGAGATAAACTGTCCCACCGTCGAGGGCACAAACATGAGCGGAAGGAAGGCGACAACTGTGGTGGACACGGAGAAAAAGACCGGCGCGGCCACGCGTTCTGTGCCTCGCTTGGCCGCTTGCTTGGGATCTTCTTCTCCTCCTTCGACGGTCGCGTAGATGTTCTCTCCGACCACAATCGCATCATCGACCACAATCCCGATCGCCAAAATAAAGGCGAAAATGGACAGCTGGTTGATCGTGATCCCTGCCATCTGCATGGGAATGAATGTGCCGACAAAGCTGATGGCAACGCCGACACCGACCCAAAACGCCACGCGCACGTCCAAGAACAAGAGAAGCAAAGCGAGAATGAGGATAAAGCCCAGGACCGCGTTGCGGACCAACAGGCCAATCCGGTCGCGCAGGCCCTTTGAATTGTCATCGAACAATTCAAGGCGCACATTGGGCGGCAAGACCGTCTCAGACTGGGCAATTAAATCATTGATATCATTGATAATCGCAAATGTTTGCTCGTCGCCAATTCGGTAAATGTTCAGCGCGATCGCGGGTTGAGCATTGTAGCGTGTGACGATTGGTTCGTCCGACAGACCATCATCGATCGAGGCGATTTCGCTGAGGAGGGTGGGTGTGCCCGCCGCTGACGTCAGCAGGCTGATCGAGCCAAACTCGTCTCCGACTTCGGCTTTGCCGAGCGTGCGAACAAGCAGGCGTTGCTCTCGGTTTTCGATTTCTCCACCAGAAAGCTCCAAGGAGCGTTCACTGATTAACCCAGCAATCTGATCGAGCGAAAGTCCAAGCGCCTCAAGACGTGCCGAGGGAATTTCGATGTCGATCAGGTAATCGGGCACGCCTTCGATCACGATACGGCTCATCGAGTCGTAGTTGAGCAAACGATCGCGCACATCGTTGGCGAGTCTTTTCAGCTCCATTGCCTCGCGCGGGCCATAGAGAAGAACCTGCGCAACTTTTTCATCCTGATCGATTTCTGAGATTTGCGGCTCTTCAGATTGCTCAGGAAAAACAGTAATTTGATTGACTGCATCACGAATTTCTGTCGCCAGTTCGTCCGTGTCAGACCCAAAGTCGAGACTGACGATAATACTCGCTTGGTTCTCGGCGGCGGTGGCATCGATCTCCCGAACATCCTCGATGCCTTCGATCTGCTCTTCGATTGGTTCGACGATGCCTTCCTCGACCTCCTCCGGTGATGCGCCCGGATAGGGCACGATGATGGAGACGGCGTAGGACACCGTGCCTGGAAAAAGGCGGATCGTCAGGGTGGTGGCTGAGAAGAGCCCCGCAAAAATCAAAAAGAAGGCAAGGAGGTTCGCAGCGACACGACTGTCAACAAACCACCGTATCGCGCGGTTCATTGCAGCGTCTCACCTGCTGTGACGGTCTCTGCAACCACGACTTTGACCTCTGCGCCCTCTGTTTCTTCGGTCAGCGCTGTCAGCACTGCTTCTTGGCCCGTCAAATTATTCGGTGAGCGGAAGATCACCATGCTGCCTTCTCGGTCGACCGGGGTGGCCGAAACTGCCGTGAGGCGGTTTTCGCTATCAAGCAACCACAGGAACTGCGCCTGCCTGATGACGCCCGACGCGGTGGCATAGAGTGTCTCGTCAGACTTCGCAGGCATTGTCACGTGCATGAAATCATTGGCGTAGGCTATGTTTCCGCCCGTGCCTGCGAAGGCATTGGGCACGTCGACGATCACCGGCACGGTCCGGGTCAAAAGGTCAACGGAATTGCTGAAGTGTTTGATTGTGCCGCGGAGCGTCGCGGTGCTCGCGCTTGCATCGGTGGGCCTGATGGTGACTTCAAGAGCACCGCCATGCTCGTCAGCGGCAGCTCGAACGGCCCGGGCGTCAACGGGAAGAAGGTCCAGCAAAATCTCACCGGAACTGACATCAAAAATCGTCGCGGTGCTTTGTCCGGGTTGCACGTAATCACCAAGCGCAACCTCTTCATCGATGACCGATGCTTCGAACGGTGCGCGAACTTCGGTGTCGGCGAGGTTTTTGCGCGCGCTGACGAGGGCGGCTTCAGCTTGTTGGACCTGAGCGCGCGCGCTGGCGAGTTCACTGCGCGCTTGATCAAGAACGGCCTCAGACGCAGCGCCGATGCCGGCCAGGCGCTGCTGTCTGGCATTTTCTGACGTGGCACGCCTCAGGCCAGCTTTGGCTGAGGCAAGGTCGGCCTCAGCGCGCAGCATATCAGCTTGGAAGGTGGTGGGGTCGATGCGGAACAGGATCTCGCCGGCTTCGAAAACGCCACCGGGTTCCAATTGATCAGCGACCTCGATCACTTTGCCAGCGACTTCGGGCACCACACTGATCTGGGTACGGGGGCGAAGAAAGCCTTCTTCCTCAACGGTGAAAACCTGGTCGACCGATTGGATCGCCGTCATTTGGACCAAGGGAAGCGTATCGGTCAGCGGTTCGGTCCGCTCATTCTCAGCGGCAAATAGCCTTGCTGCTCCGAAAAAGATGATGAGCGCGAGCGCAAAACTGCCCCCCGCCAACACCACCCAGCGGCGTGAATTGCTTTGCGTTTCCAGATCATCGATCACTGTGTCGTTCGTCCCCATTGGAAACCCTACCTTATCACGTCCATGTTAGGATTAACGTAAAGGCGGGGTTCGCGTGTGCGAAAGCACTTAATACTTATCAGTCTGTTGTCTCTTCCGGGATGCGTGACCGTTGGTCCACGTTACAGTGAACCAAGCGTTGCGGAGCTGCAGGAGAGCTATGCCTCCGTCGACGATCTGACATTTGTTGGTGATGGCGAGATCCCCGTGGGTGTGTGGTGGTATGCCTATTCCGACCCACGCATTGCCGAACTTGTTGAGATTGCCCGCGAGGAGAATCGCGATCTCCGTGTCGCCATCCATCAGCTTGAGGCTGCGAAGGCGCGATCGGGGGCGGCGCGGCGCGCTTTATTGCCGCAGGGGACAACGAGTTTCGGCCTGACACGGCAACGAACGGCGCCTGCCAACTTTGCGGGCGTGATCGGCGCGGATAACGCGAGCGGAGACGGCGGGTTAGGCGGCGATCAACTCAGCGTCGGCACGCAGGAGTTCAACCAATACAATGCCAGCAGCGATGCGAGCTGGGAGGTCGATGTTCTGGGGAGACTGCGTCGTCAGGCACAGGCAGCAGGCAGCCGCGCCGATCAGCAAGAGCTTCTGTTGGAAGACACGATGCGCTTGGTCACCGCCGAGACCGTCGACACTTTTATCCTGCTCTTGGAATCGCTGAACCGGCGCGATGTCGCGCTGAACAACCTCGAGGCGCAGCGCGAGACCCTCGAACTCACCGAACAGCTCGTTGCGTTCGGCGAAGCACCCGAATTGGATGCAGCGCGTTTACGCGCTCAGGTGCTCACGACCGAAGCGGGTGTCCTCGAAATCAAGACAGCCGGAGCGCAGGCATTGTCGGCGCTGGCGCTCCTCACAGCGATGACCGTACCAGAATTCTTGGAACGCTATCCCAACCTGATCACCGATCATCAGGCCCCACCGATGCCAGGGATGGACGAGGTCGTCGCGCTCGATAAGCCCGAGGAGATGCTCCGCCGCCGTCCCGACGTCCGCGCGGCCGAGCGTGCGCTTGCTGCGGAGACCTATGATGTGGGCGTGGAGGTGGCTGAGCTCTTTCCGTCGATCACATTGTCGGGAAGCGCCAGCCTCACCGCTCTTGAGTTCGGCGATCTGGGTTCTGAAACGGCGTTTGGTTACACCGCTGGTCCTTCGATCAGCTGGAACATCCTGTCCCTCCCGACGCTGCTCAAGGACCGTGCAGCATCGCGGGCAGAAGCCGATGCAGCGCTCGCGGACTATGAACGAACGGTGCTGGCAGCGCTCACGGAAACCGATGAGAGCCTCGCTCTTTACAATGGCGCGGTTGAACGCGCGCGGCTTCTGAGTGAGGCCGAAGTGTCGGCGCTTCAGTCGCTTGAGCTCTCAGAAGCTCGGTACAATGAAGGCGCCGATAGCCTGTTGTCGCTGCTTGATGCGCAGCGGACGGCGTTGACCACCCAAGACCAAGCGGTGATCGCAAAGGCCGCGGCGCTCAGGGCGCGCGCAGCGGTGCATCGGGCCTTGGCCCACTAGAGCCGACCGCCGGTTTATCGGTTGGCGCCGCTGCGCCGCCGGAGAAAGGCGATGCCGACCATCGGCACAAAGAGCCAAACGGCCGCCGGGATCGGCACTTCCGTGATCGTCAGCACCACGTTGTCGATCCGAACCTGCTCATTGTCTTGGCTGCCACTGTCGACGTTGATGACAATGCTCTCAAGGCTGCTCAAAATGCTGGAGAGAACCGCTTCGGTGGTGTTCCAGCTGACGATGTCGAAGCTCACCAAGACCGTTGTCCAGCTGCTGGTGAGATCCACGGAGAAGAAGTCTTCGGTCAGGCTTTGACCGCCCCCTGTTATGGTGACGCGTCCAAAGCTCGCTGAATTGCCGCCACTGCTTTGTAGTTCGAGCGCGTCAAAGGAGAGGGTATCTCCAATCGATAGGGGCACATTGAACTGGTCCCCCAGTGTCAGCAGCATGTCCGAAGCGAAATTGTCACTGTCAACGAGCAGCAAATTGCCGCCGGGGTTACCGCCAGTGGAGATGCGATTTAAAAAACCATTGCTCAGTGAAAAGCCTTCATTGCCTGACTCAAAATCGGCGGTGATCTCGGCAGCGCCTGCCGAGGCAATCGATCCTGCTATGATAGCGATTATCGCCACAAGACGTTTTTTGAACATGCGACCAGCCCCTGCACCAACGCGGTTAATTCATCACATGTCAGGGTTAACGTCAGACTTCGCGATTCGGCTAGTCGTCGATTGCTTGCCGCCGCAAGAGGCGCGCGTCTCGCGGCCGATCGATGGTCGTCGCTGATGGGTTTTATCCGCCAGCCCGTTCTTGAGCGGCGCTGGTGCTTTAAGGAGCTGGCGCCCTAGTGCTTGCGCTGCCGTCGCCTTGAGAGGGCGGCGACGCCAGCCAATGGTGCGAACAACAACGCAGCAGCAGGCACGGGCACGGCCGTGGTCGTCAAAATGACGTTGTCGATCAGCACGACTTCAGAGATATCGCTCCCGCTTTCAACGTTGATCACGATGCTGGTGAGGCCGCTTAAAATACCAGCGAGAAACACATCGGTTGTGTCCCAGCTGGCGCCATCGAAAGCCACGTCCACCGTGATCCACTCGTCCATCAGATCGCCGGTAAAGAAGTCTTTCGTCAGGCTGTCGGTGCCGTTTGAAATGGTGACTTCACCGAAGCCGCCGAAGTCTCCGTCTGGGTTCTTGGTCTCGCGGGCATCAAACGAAAGGCTATCGCCAATCGACAGGGGCAGGATGAACTTCGATGGAAGCGTTAGCATCATCTCCGTTCCGATCGTGTCCGTTGCCTGAAGGACACCGCTGGGGAGTTGCGCAAGGTCACCGCCTGATAAGACGAACCCTTCGGTGTCGGTATCGAACGTGGATTTGATTTCGACTGCATGGGCAGACGCGAACACCGCAGCGGTTGCTGCTGCGCTTGCAAGTAGAGACTTGATCATGAGTGTTTCCCCTCAGCACTTTTGTTTCTCTTTATATTGTAACGATCTGATCGGTAAAATTGCAAGATCGGGCAAAGGCATTTGGTAGGGGCGGAGGGACTCGAACCCCCAACCTAGCGGTTATGAGCCGCCAGCTCTAACCAATTGAGCTACGCCCCCGCCTGCCAGACGCGCAAGGCGCCCGCGGGAAATGGCCTCCTAGCCACGTCATCAAAGGGCCACAACCGCGCTGCTGTGCCCTGCTGGTCAGGGCGGCAAGGAGTCTGTATCGGGGACGGCAAAACCAGCAATGAGGAGAAGTCCCATGACAGAGGCCTTCATCTATGACGCGGTGCGGACCCCGCGCGGCAAAGGCAAGTCCGACGGCAGCTTGCACGAAATCACGCCTGTCCAGCTTGGCGCCCAAGTGCTCTCGGCCATTCGTGACCGCAACGAACTCGATACCCGCTATGTTGACGACGTCGTCTTTGGTTGTGTGTCGCCGGTGGGTGAACAGGGCGCTGACATCGCGCGGGTTTCGATCCTGCAAGCCGACTACGCCCAAACCACCGCAGGCGTGCAGATCAACCGCTTCTGCGCATCCGCTCTTGAAGCCACCAACATGGCGGCTGCAAAGGTGATGTCGGGCGAAGCAGACATGGCAATCGGCGGCGGCGTCGAAGCCATGAGCCGCGTGCCGATGGGTTCCGATGGCGGCGCCATGATGGTCGACCCCGCGGTCAATTTCAAAAACTACATCGTGCCGCAAGGCATCTCAGCGGACATCATTGCCACCAAATATGGCATCAGCCGCGATGACGCTGATGCGTATGCGGTGGAAAGCCATCGCCGTTCGAAACAGTCTTGGGATGAAGGCCGCTTCGACAAGTCCGTTGTTCCGGTCAAAGACGTCATTGGTCTCGATGTTCTGGCTTATGACGAAACCATCCGCCCCGAAGCCAACATGCAAAGCCTTGGTGCCCTTGGTCCATCGTTCCAAGGCATGGGCGAGATGATTCCCGGCTTCAACAAGGTCGCGCTGCAAAAATATCCAGAGCTTGAAAAGATTAATCATATCCACACGCCTGGTAACTCGTCGGGCATCGTGGATGGTGCGTCAGCGATCCTTCTCGGTAATGAGGAAATGGGTAAGAAGTTTGGCCTTAAGCCACGTGCACGGATCAAGGCCATGGCCTCGATCGGCAGTGAGCCGACCATCATGCTCACCGGCCCAGAGTTCGTCGCCACGAAAGTTCTCGAGCGCGCTGGCATGACGAAGAATGACATTGATCTGTGGGAGCTCAACGAAGCCTTCGCTTCGGTTGTGCTGCGCTTTATGCAGGCCCACGACATTGATCATTCCGATATCAATGTCTGCGGCGGCGCAATTGCCATGGGACACCCGCTTGGTGCGACCGGCGGCATGATCCTCGGCACCGTGCTCGATGAGCTCGAGCGGACGGGCAAATCGACCGCCCTTGCCACGCTGTGCATCGGCGGCGGTATGGGAACCGCCACGATTATCGAGCGCGTCTAAGGAACCGGCTGGGCACTTTTGGTGCCCGCCGCCCGATGACAGGACAGACGATGAGCAGTGCCAAGACCATCACGGTGAGCGTTGCGGTTCTCGCCGCATCGGCGTCACCGTCGTTTGCTGACGACATGTGCAGCACCCAAGCCGCGTACGCGGTCGGCCTTCATGGCGGCGCGTACACGCGGGGTGAGAACATTTCCGATGAGCAGATGGCGTTCATTCGCGATCTCGCTGAGATTGTGAATCTTGAGCTCCGAGAGGGCATCAGTGCCGTGGACGCGGTCACGGGTGCTGTTCAGGATCTTGAGGCCTCCGGTCTTTTCAATGCGGGCCGCGGTTCCATCGTGAACGCGGAGGGCTTTGTTGAGAACGATGCTGCGATCATGTCGGGCAGCGATCTCAATGCTGGTGCTGTTGGTTCACTGATCAACACCAAATCGCCCGTCACAGCAGCCCGCTTGGTGATGGACCAGTCTCGCCACGTTTTTGTGGTCGGCGATCGCGGCGAAGCCTTCGTCCGAGAGCTCGGTGCGGCCCCAGCGCCAGATGACTGGTTCCATCGCGCAGGATCAGAACCGGACGAGCACGGCACAGTTGGTGCGGTTGCGCTTGACCGGTGCGGCAATGTTGCTGCTGCGACCTCGACTGGTGGTTATGATGCAAAAGTTCCGGGCCGGGTCGGGGACGTCCCCGTCGTTGGCGCTGGAACTTACGCTGATAATCATGGTGCTGCTGTTTCAGCCACTGGCCATGGCGAGTGGTTCATTCGCCACGCCGCGGCCCATTCGGTGTCGCTGCTGGTTGAAGGAGGCCTCTCGGTTTCTGAGGCCTCAACGTCTGTCTTGACGCGCATGGCCACCAAAGGCGGCCTCGGTGCCGTCATCACGCTTGATACGGAGGGCAATTTTGCCGCTCCGCATTCCACCCGCGGTGTCATCCACGCTTTTGCCAGCGATGACACCCAAGCCTATTCGAAGAAAGTAAGCGGCGCGCCCGTGGGCGTGGCCTCAAGACCCCAATAAGGGAGACACCCATGACTTATAAATCATTCAGTATTGAGATCGATAGCGACGGTATCGCACTCATGACCATCGACCTGCCGGGCCAGTCGATGAACGTGTGGAACGAAGATCTCGTCAACGACTATGAAAAGTTCATCACGGAAGAGTTTTGCGTGAAGGACGAGATCAAAGGCCTCGTGATCACCTCGGGTAAGGAATCGGGCTTTCTCGCCGGTGCTGACCTGCGCATGCTTGGCTCCATGCCAGACGATGCAACCCCGCAAGAGATCTTTGATGCGAACTACCGTCTGCAGCGCGCTGTTCGCTTGATGGAAACATCCGGCCAAGAGCCTAAGCTCCTGATGAAGGGCCAAGCCAGCGCAAAACCGGTTGCAGCCGCGCTCAATGGTCTCGCGCTTGGCGGCGGCATGGAACTCGCCCTTGGCTGCCACTACCGCGTCGCCACGGATTCCCCAAAGTTCCAAATGGGCCAACCCGAGGTCCAAGTCGGTCTTATCCCAGGCGCGGGCGGTACCCAGCGCACCATGCGCCTCGCCGGTGTGCAGAATGCGGCACAGATTTGTACGCAAGGCGCACCGATGAAAGCGGACAAAGCCAAGGGCATGGGCCTGATCGATGAGATCGCTCCTCATGCAGAGGTTGTCGAGAAGGCGAAGGCTTGGGTGAAGGCCAACCCAAAATCGACCGCACCCTGGGACAAGAAAGGCTTCAAGAGTCCCGGCGGCGGCGGTGCCATGCACCCGGGTGCTGCGCAGGTCTTTGCCGGTTCAGCGGCAATCGCCCAGGGCGTCACCAATCACAATTTCCCGGCCGTCGAGCGCATTCTCTCGTGTCTCTTCGAGGGTTCTATTGTGCCGATCGACACAGGTCTCAAGCTTGAGAGCAAGTACTTCACCCAGTGCCTCCTTGAGCCTCAAGCCCGCAATATGATCCGTACCCTGTTTGTGAACAAACAGGCCGCGGAAAAAGGCGCAGCTCGGCCAGAAAGTGTTCCGCCTTCGGAGCTCAAGACCGTCGGCGTTCTTGGTGCCGGTATGATGGGCGCAGGCATCGCCTATGTCACAGCCAAAGCCGGGATGAACGTTGTGCTTCTCGACCGCGACGTTGAAAGCGCAGAAAAGGGCAAAGGGTACTCGGTCAAGCTCAACGAGAAAGCCGTTGGTCGCGGCAAACTCAGCCAGGAAAAATCTGATGCTATGCTGGCGCGGATTAAGACGACGGCTGACTATGCGGACCTTAAAGGCGTTGACCTCATCATTGAGGCGGTTTTTGAAAACCCAGACGTGAAAAAAGACGTCACGGAAAAAACCGAGGCGGTGATCCGCGAGGATGTGATCTTTGCGTCCAACACCTCGACCATTCCAATCAAAAACCTCGCGAAGAACTTTACACGGACGGCTGACTTTATCGGCATCCACTTCTTCTCACCGGTTGATAAGATGCCCCTCGTCGAGATCATCACGCCAGAGGGTTGCGGGGACAAAGCGTTGGCGGTGGCTCTCGACTATGTGCAAGCGATCAAGAAGACGCCGATCGTGGTCGGTGACTATCGCGGCTTCTATTGCAACTCGGTGGTTGGTCCGTACCTCAATGAGGCGGCGTTGATGGTCAAAGAAGGCATCAACCCAGCGCTCATCGACAATGTCGCTGTCCACATGGGCATGCCGGTTGGCCCGCTCGCCCTGATGGATGAGACGAGCCAAGAGCTTGGCTGGTCGATCGCCAAGTCAACGATGCAGGAAGAGGGCGACAACTATCAGCCTTCCGGTGTTGAGCCGCTGCTCGAGCTCTTTGTCGAAAAGCTTGGCCGGAAGGGCAAGAAAGTCGGCGCTGGCTTTTATGAGTACCCTGAGGATGGCGGCAAGAAGTTTCTCTGGCCAGGCCTTGGGGAGCATTTCCCCCTGCTCGATGAGCAGCCCACCGCTGAGGACGTCAAAGAACGCCTCACCTACATCCAGCTCGTTGCGGCGGCGAATATGTACGATAAGGATGTTGTTCATGATCCTCAGTCAGCGGATCTTGGTGCTATCTTTGGTTGGGGCTATGCCCCTTGGACCGGTGGTCCGATGAGCCATATCGACACCATCGGCATTGATGAGTTCGTGCGGACGGCCGAACGTCTTGCGCAGAAGTATGGCGCGAAGTTCTCACCTCCGCCTAAATTCCGTGCGCTGGCAGAGAAGAACACCGGCGTTTACGCAGACGCAGCGTAAGCGGATCGTCAAGTCAATACACGGCGTAAAGGGCGACGGTATGACCGTCGCCCTTTTTATTTGGGCGAAGCGTTAACGCGGCATGCTCCTCGCACGGTCACCGGTATGACCTGTGAACCACATGCAATGATTGATGCCCTTGAGGGCCGTGCTTGGGAAATCGCCCACACGATCCGTCACGAAGTGTTGGCCGCTGCGCCCTATGCAGAGATTGGCGTGGCCTTCGGACGCCCCACCTGGTTTCTTCATGACCGCGTGGTGTCGCTGGTGGCGCTCGGTGACCGGTGCAAACTCTATTTTTGGCAGGGAGCAGCCGTTGAGCAGCGCCTTGGTGCTCGCATGAGCGGCGGCGGAAGCGAAATTCGCTACGTCGTCCTGGAGTCGATTTTCGACGTGGATGAACGGATCAAAAGCATGATCCGCGAGGCCTTTCAGTTCCAGATTGAGACGCTTTCGGTCGCTGACCGTGCCACCAAACGCAAGGTTGTTTTGCCTGCTTAAGCAGCCCCAGGGGCTTGTCTCCCGTCGACACAGCGCCACCTTCGCAGTGTCGCTTGTTAGGGAACACAGCCCACCATGAAACGCCTTCTTCTTCTGAGTGCCGCGGCACTTTCGTTTGGTCTGGCCACAGCTTCAGCCCAAGACGTGCCATCGGGCACCTACGCCATCGATCCGACCCACACGACCGTCATCTGGAGTGTCAGCCACGGCGGCTTTTCCTTCTATCGCGGGAGCTTCAGCGAGGTTGATGGCAGCCTCGTTTGGAATGCTGAGTCCCCAACAAAGAGCGAGCTCTCGGTCACCATCGGCGCCAACAGTGTCATCAGTCCTGCCGCGGTCAGTCATGCCGGCAACGACAATTTCCAACAGGATATCGGCCGGAACGCCCTTGGCGGCGCTGATCATCCAGAGATCACCTTCACCTCAAAGAGCTTGAAACGCACCGGTGACGAAACCGGCGTGATCACCGGTGACCTCACCTTGAACGGGCAAACCAACGAGGTCGAGATGGACGTCGAGCTGATCGGCTCCGGTGACTTTATGGGAACGCCAAAGATGGGCTTTGCCGGTGAGACCGTCATTGATCGGACAGATTTCGGGTCCGACGAGTGGGTGCAGTTCGGCATCGGTTCTGAAGTCACCATCACGGTGCAAGCGGAGTTTGCCAAGGTCAACTGACCGAGGGAAGCGCCTCACCTTACGATGGTGAGGCGCTGCGCTGCCCGCGTCACGCCGGTGTAGAGCCAAGCCATTTTGTGCTCACGGAAGGCAAAGCTCTCATCAAACAGCATCACGGCGTCCCATTGGGATCCTTGCGCCTTGTGCACCGTCAGCGCGTAGCCAAAATCAAACTCGTCAGAGTTCCGCTTTTTGGGCCATGGGATATCCGCCGCTTCACCGGTGAAGAATTCCGGCAAGACAGAGACCCGGGCTGCGCGGCCGCCGTCTTCTGGGGTCAGATCCATGCGCAGCATACCGCGGCGTTTGCCGGCGCGCTGCTTCACATCCCACATCGAGCCGTTAAGAAGGCCCTTGCTCTTATTGTTCCGTAAGCAGACAAGCCTCTCACCAACGCACGGCTCCAGCCCATCGAAACCGAGCCTTTGCCGCAGTCGTTCGTTGTAACGGCGACGTGTCCTGTTGGTGCCAACCAACACCTGATCA
>JBCCBY010000034.1:0-15952 GCA_039033795.1 Pseudomonadota bacterium
CAAGCCGTTTGGCGACGGCACCGGTGGTTCCTGTACCGAAGAAGGGATCAAGGACCACATCGCCGGGCTCACTGGTGGCCGTCAGGACGCGATGCAACAACGCTTCGGGCTTTTGGGTGGGATGAAGCTTGTGCCCTTTTTGTTTGAGGCGTTCCTGTCCAGTGCACAGGGGGAGTTGCCAGTCGGAACGCATTTGAACGTCTTCGTTTGACGCCTTGAGGGACTGGTAGTTGAAGGTCACGCGGCTGTTTTCGCTGCGTCCCGCCCAAATCATCGTTTCATGCGCGTTGGTAAAGCGGGTGCCGCGGAAGTTCGGCATCGGATTGCTCTTGACCCAGATCACATCATTTTGGATCCAAAAGCCCAGATCTTGTAGAGCGGCGCCCAAGCGAAAGATGTTGTGATAGGAGCCGATGACCCAGATTGCGCCGTCTTTTTTCAAGAGACGTCGGGCTTGTGTCAGCCAGCCTCGGGTAAAGGCGTCATAGGCTTCAAAGCTTGCGAATTGGTCCCAGGCGGCATCAACGCCATCGACACGGCTTTGATCAGGGCGGGTTAATCCATCTTTGAGCTGAAGATTATAAGGTGGATCGGCGAAAATGAGGTCGATGGAATCAGCTGGAAGCTTGGCCATCTCGTCAACACAACAGCCTTGAAGGATTTGATCCGTAGGCAGGCTCGTCATCGCCATCTCCGTCTTACGAATCTCCGACTTGAGTCCCCTTCGTTGACGAAGACTTAACGCCATGTTCCGTAGGCGTTAACGAAGGTAAACGAAGCTTAGCTGAGGATCTTGGTTAAGAAAGAGTGACGGTGATGAGGCGTCACGCCTTGCGCAAGGATAGCCTCTCGGTGAGCCTTGCTGCCATAGCCTTTGTTTGTGTGCCAATGATAAGCGCCATAACGTTCAGCAAGGCGCATCATGGCGCGATCCCGCGTGACTTTTGCAACGATGGAGGCCGCCGCAACAGATGGGCAGGATGCGTCGGCTTTCACCTCGGTGATCACCTGCCGACCGGCGAAGGACGGCGCGCGGTTACCATCCACCAGCACCACGGCCGCGTCCGTCAGGCTTAAAGCATCAACCGCACGCTGCATTGCAAGATGGGTGGCCTTTTCGATCCCCAGGCCATCGATCCCCTGCGCTGACACCGCGCCGAGGCCAATCAGCGCTTCCGCAACGATTTGGTCCGTTAAACGAACACGCTTTTTCTCACTGAGTGCTTTTGAGTCCCGTAAGCCCTCAATTGGCCTTCGCAGGACAGCAGCTGCGGCCAACACCGGACCTGCTAACGGACCGCGCCCCACTTCATCCACGCCAATCACCATCGATCCTTGGGTGAGGCTTGCTTCATAGTCGGGGCAGGGGATCCGCATGGCGGTAAGATGGCCTTGCGTCTCTTATTTCCTCAAGGGGGATTTTCCCCGAACAGATCGGCCTGGGGTGATGCCTCTTTCGGTGGTTTAAAATGGGCTGTGCTCATCGGGGGCATGGGGCTGAACCCGAGCCGCTTTTCAGCGGCGTGAAACCTCACGCTCAAAAGATCAGCATAGGCACTCTTGGGCCCCAAACCCCTTGAGCGCTCTGTGTCGTAGAGCTTACCGCCATTGATGTCCCTGATATGGCCGAGCACTTTGGACTTGCTGTAGGGCACCACAGCATCAAGCCATTCCTCAAAAATGGGCCCCACCTCCCGCGGTAGCCAAAGGAGGGTGTACGCAGTAAAACGTGCTCCCTTGTTCCTTGCTTCAGCCATCAGGCCTTCAAGTTCGTGATCCGACAGGCCTGGAATCATCGGGCCATGAACCGTTCCGGTGGGGATACCCGCTTCGCTGAGTTGCCGAACCGCCTCAAATCGCTTCTGCGGTGTCGGTGCCCGCGGCTCCATGGCATGCGCCAGCTTTTTGTCGGCGGTTGTGATCGACAGCATCGCACGCACCAGATTCATCGAAGCGAGCTCTTTTAAGATGTCGAGGTCCCGCAAGATCAAATCGGATTTGGTCAAAATGCTGACGGGATGCTTAAACTCGAGCATGACCTCCAGGATCTGCCGCATGATGCGAAAACGTTTCTCGATCGGTTGATAGGGATCGGTGTTGGTGCCGATCGCAATCGTCCTGAGCTTATAGGTCTTGGCTTTCAGCTCTTTGCGTAGGAGCTGGGCGGCACCAGGTTTGGCGATGAGCTGACGCTCGAAATCGATGCCGGGCGACATGCCGAGATAGGCGTGGGATGGCCTGGCGAAGCAATAAACACAGCCGTGCTCACAGCCTCTATAGGGATTGATCGATCGGTCGAACCCAACAAAGGGGCTGTCATTGAAGGTGATGATCGATTTCGCCGGTTCCAGGGTGACTTCCGTCTTTGGCGCTTTACCTTTTTCGTCCGCTTCCCAACCATCGTTAAACGCCACTCTCTTTTCGGCATCAAAGCGGCTGCTTTCATTTGATCGCGCGCCGCGACCGGTGAAGGTTCTGCGACCTGGTTGAAAGGGAAAACCAGCTGATCTCGACATGATCGGAATATAAAGCGAACAAAGGAACAAAAAAAGAACATTTTTTCAAGATCGATGAAAGTCAGTGGGATCCGTCGGGCAATTTTGCCGACGCTGGCGTCGTTTCCTCCAAGTCTGATCGATTTGGACGACGCAGCAAAAAGTGGATGAACACCGCCGATGCGACCCCCGCGCCAAGGTAAGACACCCACACCGTGGTGAAGACCGACCGGTCAGCGGCGATCCCCATCATGTGCACAGCGACAAGCGACAGGCCCGCATAAAGGCCAATATAGCGCAACACGCTCAGCACGAGAGAAAGATTGGGATAGCCCAGCGGGCTGAAGATTCCGACGGAGACGATGAGCAAGCCCGCGCCCCACAGCCCAACAGCGACACCCTCAAGATAGGCATCGCACGCCGCCGCTATGAGCGGATCGTCCGTAAACAGAAGGCCTAGATTCTCACCAAAACTCCAAAGGATCAGCGCCCCAATCCCGCCCCATAGAAGACTGAACCCCCAAACACTGTGTTCAGCCGCCTTAAGGCGCTCATCGTTTCCAGCGCCGACATTTTGCCCAATGAAAGGAGCGATCCCTGTTTGGAGGGCGTAAAAGGGAATGATGGCCAAGGCCTCCATTCGGGCACCGACAGCGAACCCTGCCACCACCGATGGCCCGGCATCGGCCAACAGACGCGTCGCCACCGCGCTGCCGATCGGTGAGACAAGCTGCGCCAAAAACGCCGGCGCCCCATAGCGAAGCACTTGGCGGATGCAGGGCACGAAACTTCGCGCTGTGTCGGCTTCAAAGGCGATCAGCCGTTCGCGGAGGAGCCAGCCAATAGCCAGCGCGGTTGTTGCAACCCGGGCGAAAATTGTGGCCAGTGCCGCACCCTGCATGCCCATCTGGGGAAATCCGATAAGGCCAAAGATTAACACAGGAGAGACGGCAGCATTGATCACCGCTGCCACGACCATCAGCACACTGGGCACCATCGCTTCGCCCGATGCCCTCATCAGGCCATTCAAAACGATGGGCAGGACAAGGCTTGGTAGGCCAATATACCAGATCGTCATAAAGTCGTTAATCAGTGGTAGGATGTCTACTGGCGCACCCAAAGCAAGAAAGACGTGATCGGAGATTTGTAGCATCAAGCCGCCAAGAATGGCCGCAAAGAGACCCACAAAGATCGTGGTGCTGGCAATGAGGTAGGGCGCCTGGTCTTGCCGGCCCGATCCGATGGCACGGCTGACCACAGCAGCGCCGCCATTGCCCATACCAATGGCCATGGCCGACATGCTGAAAATCACAGGGAAACAAAAGCCGATTGCTGCCAGCTCCTGCCCACCAAGCCGACCGATGTAAAAAGTGTCGGTGACATTGATCACAATGACCGAGAAGAGCCCAAGGGTCATGGGCCACGACAGCGCGAACAACACCCGCGTCACCGGTTGGGTTAGTATCTGATCTCGCCGCTCTTCTAAACTCAATGCCGCCCGCGCCATCTGGGCTTCATCGGCGCGGGTGTTCGGTCATGCAACCATGGCCGTGCAAAACCCGGGCGATAATGTGGATATTTCGCACAGATGTCAGCTTCGTGAAGGCAATCCTCGTCGAGCGCGACCAACATCGGTGGGGTTCGCTGTTCTGGCCGTGGTTGGGACCCGCGATGACGGTTGTTCGCGGGCACTCGACAAATCCGCATGCGCTGGCGGCGGGGTGCGAGCCTTACGTCTCGTCGCTGCTTCCGAAATTCGCGAACACTTTATCGAGGTCTGGCGTCGCGGACTCCTCCTCGGGCTCCGGTTCTGGCTGGATGCTCTCATCGGCGGGTTGCAGGGTGGCACCCTCCGGCATCTGACCTTCTGCTTCCAGACGTTGCCGCTCTTCAGATGCCTTTTGCACGGCCATATCGAGATCAAATTGCGTGCAGAAGCCTAAGGTCACGGGGTCCATCGGCTCAAGATTGCCGGCATTCCAATGGGTCTTGTCGCGAATCGATTGGATGGTTTGTTTGGTCGTGCCCAAGAGTTTGGAGATCACCCGGTCAGGCACCTCGGGATGGTTGCGCACAATCCACGCAATGGCATTGGGGCGCTCTTGCCGGCGCGAGGTGGGGATATAGCGTGTTTGTTTCTTGGCTGCTGGGACAATGACCTTTTTCTTCAACAGTTTGAGTTGGTAGCCTTCATCCGCCTCGGCCTTTTCAATCTCATCTCGGGTCAGCTGCTCATTGGTGATCGGGTTGATCCCGCGCACCCCTGCGGCGACGTCGCCGTCGGCGATTCCTTTCACCTCAAGCGCGTGCAATCCACAGAACTCAGCGATCTGGTCGAAGGTCAGGGCCGTGTTGTCGATCAGCCAAACGGCTGTTGCTTTCGGCATCAGTGGTTTGTCGCTCATCAAATCCTCCATGGCGGGCGCGCTCATCAAAGGCGCGAGAAAACACAAGATCTCCCCGGCGCGTCGTCCGGCGGCGTGGTCGCTGAATGACAAAGGGAGGGGTGCATGAACTAAGGCGAAGTGCCCGTTCGCGCAAGAGCGCACGCATGCGGCGGTGGCGAAGGCGCGCTGCCGGTGCTATGGCATCGACGTGCGGTGATAACCACGGATCTTGCAGATGAACGCTATTGATAACGACGAGACGCTTCGAAAAGAGCTTCGTACCCTGTTCGTTCGTGTTGCTGCGCTTCTGGCGGGAGGGGTGATCCTGGGGCTTATCGTCGGTTTGCTTGGTGCTTCGCATATCGGCACAGTGATCGTTGGCCTTTCCTTCGCGGTGAGCGCTGTGCTGATGGTGTTGTTGATTGGTCGGTTTGCCAAGCAGCGCGCCCATGGCGCTGTCGATAAACCGGTCGAGAACTAACGCGGCTGGTGAGATCGCCCAACCGACGCTAGAGCGCGGCGCATGCGCACTGCCGATTTTGATTTTACTCTGCCCGACGCGCTGATCGCGCTTGAGCCGCCCAAGAGGCGATCCGATGCGCGTCTTTTGCACGTCGCCAAGGATGTGACGGATTGCGGTGTGACCGATCTTCCGTCGCTCTTGCGTCCAGGAGACCTTTTGGTCCTCAATGACACCAAGGTCATCCCAGCCGCTCTCAAGGGCACACGCGATGCGCGGGCGGAGGGCATCAGCGTCGATGTCGAAGCCAATCTCATCGAACGCCTCAAGCCCGTTCATGGCCGGGCCCATTGGAAAGCTTTTGCGCGACCAGGCAAGCGCTTAAAAGTAGGTGACCGGATCGAATTTTCTGGGTTAACGGCGCAAGTCAGAAGACGCGATGGGATGGAGACGGATCTTCTTTTCGAGGCGCTGGAAGGAGAGTTTGAGGCAGCCTTGATGAAGGCTGGCATGCCGCCGCTGCCGCCCTATATCGCGCGTCGTCGTCCAGCCAGCGACGAGGATCGCGAGCGCTATCAAACAGTCTACGCGCAAACCTCGGGGAGCGTGGCCGCACCCACCGCTGGGCTTCACTTCACCGAGGCGTTGTTCTCGGCGTTAGAGGACGCAGGCATTGGCCGTGTTGCTGTTACCTTGCATGTGGGCGCGGGTACATTTTTACCGGTGCAGGCGGACGATACCGATGATCACCACATGCATGCTGAGTGGGGCGAAGTGACGGCCTCTGCGGCCCATTCGATCAACAACGCCCGCGCCAGGGGTGGCCGTGTGATCGCTGTCGGGACAACGTCCTTGCGTCTCCTTGAAAGCGCATGGGACGGCAAAGGAGTCGCTCCATTTCTTGGTGAAACATCCATCTTTTTAAAGCCCGGTGACCGCTTTCCGTCTGCCGATCTTCTGTTGACCAATTTCCACCTTCCAAAATCAACACTCTTTATGCTCGTGTGCGGGTTTGCTGGGACAGACCGAATGAAAGCCGCTTATGCCTATGCAATCGCCCAACGATACAGGTTTTACTCGTATGGGGACGCTTGTTTGTTAGAGCGGTTATGAACACAAGGCTTTCGCCTCTTTAAGCCGCTTCGAGATACATCATGTTACACGTCAAGCTCTTGAATTGGCTTGGCGTAACTGCAAGACTGTTATGTTGAAAAAACGTCTACGGAATGAGCTCTATGATCCGTTTACTTCCCATCAGCCTCACCGTTCCCGCGCTGTGTCTTGCCGCTTGCGCCAGCCTAGAAAAGACAGCCGATGCCCCGACGATTGAGGCTGATGTGACGGCCATGCTCATGGAGTGGAGCAGTTCGCTGCCCGAAGGGCGGCTTGAGGATTTTAAGGCGGTCTACAGCACTCAGCCAGGCTTTTTGTGGGTTGAGCGCGGTTTACCGCTTTATCGCAGTGTCGATGAATTATCCGTGGGCGTTGATGACCTTGTCGATCAAAATGCTGAGTTGAACAACACACTGACGGATATTGAGGTGCATGCGCTAAGCCCTAACGCTGCGGCCTTCAATGCCCAGATGACAAGCGATCTGCGATTGGCTGGGTTCAACATCACCTTTGATGGCGTGTTGACGGGGATCGCCCTTAAGGATGGTGACACCTGGACGCTCTATCGTGGCCATTTGTCAGAACCACCCAAGCGGCAAGACTTGCCGCCTGAATGGGCAGGGCAGTAACCGTCCGTCCTTATCCAGCGTTTTCGCGATCAATGGCGTCTTGCACAGCGCGTTGGAAGTCTTCCCGTGCATCGCGTTCGCCATCCTTGTTACCAAGAGCAGATGACCAAGAGCTGTTGTTCGCGATCACCAAATGGCGGGCAGGATCGATGAAAATCGTCTGACCAAAGATACCGCGGGCACCGAATGCCCCATCGCTAAAGGTCCACCATTGATAACCATACCCCCACGGATCAAACCCGATTCCAACCTGGCGTGACGTGGCATCGTCAAGCCACCCTTCGGGCAGAACAGACTCGCCATCAATTTTGCCTCCATCAAGGATGAATTGTCCGAAGCGGGCAAAATCGCGTGTCGTTGCTTGAATGCAGCACCCGCTGATCTCGACATCGTCGTCACCGATCAACCAGCTGGCTTTCGCCTCCATCCCGTAAGGCTGCCATATACTCTCGGTAAGATAGTCCGCAAGCGTCTGACCTGTCGCCTCGCTCACCAGGATACCGATCAGATTGGTCTCGCCGGTGGAGTAGTTCCACACCGTTCCGGGCGCATGCGCGCGGTCGAGGGTCTGCATGTAACTGACCACGATCGGCAGGTCGTTTTGGGGGACATGGCTGCTAAACTGAGCGACGTCAGAATTGGGATCATCGTAGTCTTCGTTCCATGCAACGCCTGACGTCATGGTCAGGAGCTGGCGAATCGTCACGCCGTCATAACCCGAGCCTTTGAGCCCTTCGATATAATCCGTGACGGGCGAATCGAGGCTCTCAATGTATCCATCCTTGATGGCTGCTCCAACCAACGTCGAGGTCAGAGACTTGGCGACGGAGAAACTCGTCCACCGTTCATCCGGTTCAAAACCAAGCCCATAACGCTCGGCGCGGACTTCGCCGTTGTGCAGCACCACCACCGAAACGGCGCGCCCTTCGTCAAAGTAGGTGTCGAGCGCTGCGTCGATATCGAGGGCGTCGCCGTTAGGCAGGGCGCGAACCGACGAACTTGTTTTGATCTCCCGCGACTCAATAAGGAATGGCACGCGGTCCATCATTCTAAAGGCTGTGTCCCGCTGATCCTGCGACCAGAAGAGGACGTCGTCTCCTGATGGCGGATCGGAAAGAAGGGCGCGCCAATCAGGGCCGATCGACACCCAAACAACGCCGAGCAGGGCCACAAACCCGCCGACGCCCATTCCTGCATATTTCTGCCAAGAGCCCATTGCTCCCTCCTTTGGTGGTTCTTTTTAGAGCCAGAGTGGGGCGCTCTTGCGACGGGTACAACGCTGATCAGCGGAATAACGCATATTATTCCTCTTCAATGAGTAAAAACATAGCCTTAGCGGATGGCTTGGCTTTCGCCTAGCGTCCGACAAATGTCCATGGCAGACACGCTCGATGACGATCCCTTTCTCTTTCGCTCTGCACAAAACAGACAACGGCGCACGGCTTGGCTTGATTTCTACGTCCCGTGGTGACATCCGTACACCAGCCTTTATGCCCGTAGGAACCGCAGGAACGGTGAAGGCCGTCCAAATGCGCGATGTCGAAGCGACGGGCGCGGACATCATTTTAGGGAACACCTACCATCTCATGCTCCGCCCGACGGCTGAGCGTGTGGCGCGGCTCGGTGGGCTCCATCAATTTGGTGGGTGGAGCAAGCCGATCCTGACCGATAGCGGTGGGTATCAGGTCATGTCTCTCAGTGCACGCCGAAAAATGACCGAGAAAGGCGTCGAGTTCCAAAGCCATATTGATGGCTCTCGGCACATGCTGACCCCTGAGCGTTCGGTGGAGATCCAGTGTCTCTTGGGCTCCGACATTCAAATGCAACTCGACGAGTGTCCGCCATATCCGATCGAACCCGAAAAGAGCCTTGAGAGCCTTGAGATGTCTGTTCGGTGGGCCAAGCGATCTCAAGCGGCCTTCGCTGATCTCGCGGGTCCGCATCAGGCGCTTTACGGGATTGTCCAAGGATCAGTTTTTGAAGATCAACGACGACGGTCAGCCGACGCGCTTCAGGATATGGACTTTCCGGGATACTCCGTAGGCGGCCTTGCAGTAGGAGAGGGCCGAGACGAAATGTTCCGTGTCTTGGATTTCACCACCCCCATGCTGCCCAGCGCCAAGCCGCGCTATTTGATGGGCGTTGGCAAACCACTCGATCTTGTGGGCGGGGTCGAGCGGGGTATCGATATGTTTGACTGTGTGCTGCCCACCCGTTCAGGCCGCCACGGCCAGGCGTGGACATGGGATGGCCCGATCAACATCAAGAACGCTCGTTTTATTGATGATGAACAGCCCCTTGATCCGCATAGCACGTGTCCAGCAAGTCGCGATTACTCAAAGGCTTATTTCAACCATCTTTTTAAAGCGGGCGAGTATCTCGGCCCGATGCTTCTGTCTTGGCACAATCTGCATTTCTTCCAGGAGCTCATGGCCGCCATGCGCGAGGCAATTGATGGGGGCCGTTTCACCCAGTTCGCGGAGGAATTCCGCCGTCGCCACAAGGAGCGGTAACGCCGTCTTGTTCCACTAGAAACGGTAGCTGTAGAAAATTCCTGCAGTCCCTTGGTCGCGGGATCCGCGTTCAACCACCAGCGGGCTATCGGCAATATCGCCTTGCAATTCGTCGTAGCTGGCAAAAAACACCATCGAGATTCTTTTGGTCAGAGGACGAACAACCGACACATCAAAGCCGTAAGAGTTGACACCGCCGCCAGCTTCAAAAGCCCCAAGGCCTGAGGCACTGGACTGTCCGGTATCGATACCGAAGAACGTGTCGTTAAACTCCTCGTTAGCGAAACTTAAGCTCGGGCCAAAAGTGTAGATGAGAGGCTTTCCTCGCCAAATGACAAAGTCATTGTACCGAATGCCTACGTCTCCTAAAACGCCGGTGTGACCGCCGACACCTTTTCGCAACTCGAATGACGTGGAGACTTTGCCAAGTTTGTAGCCAACAAAGCCGCCAAACTCGACAGACGGGTCTATCTCACCAAGTCCATCGAGGTCATCAGTATCAGGACCACCAATGACAAAAGGATTAGAACCATCCTCGCCACGACCAAAACCGAGCCGCGCGACCGGCCCAAGTGTCCAACCTTTGTGGTCAATGGCGGTGTACTGAATGCCTCGCACGCCAATTGATAGCGTGTTGCCATACCGAACCTCAATGTTCGGCAACACCGACAGCTGGTAGGCGTCGTCGCCCAAATAGGTGGGCGAGAATATCTCGCCAAAACCAGCAGAAACGGACCAACCCTCGTTTTGCGGCAGCTGGGCGAGCGCGACGGACCCGCCGGTCAGTGCCGAGGCAATGCCCGTCAGGGACAGATACAGCGCACTGTTTTTGCGTTTTGGATTCGTCGTCATCACCGTTCTCTCATCGATAAGCTTGAGGGCAAGACCTTTAAGGCCGTTTACAACGATGATGGTTTGACAAGAATTGGCGGCCTCCGAAACAAACCGTTTCGTTAGACTGACGCCCCAGGGGTGCGGGCTAATCCACCTTTAACCTCGCTGCTTACACTGACGACACCACAAGTCCTGAGTGAGCGCCATGGCACAACCGGCACTGAACGTGAACGCCGATCTTCAGGTGGCCCGGCAGCACTTGACGATGGGCAATCTGGCCGATGCTGAACGGATCCTGCATCGGCTCAAGGCCGTGACCGCGCCCCATCCCCTGTTGCAAGAGTATCTTGGTTTTATTGCCTTGCAGCGGAATGACCACAAAAAGGCCATTCGCCACTACCGCAAGGCGATCAAGCTGAACCCCCGGAGCGCTGATCTTCAGATCAAGCTCGCGGAGTTGTTGTTGACGTCCGGTGACGAGACGGCAGCGGAGGCCATGGCGCACAAGGTTCATCGCGCCGATCCGCACCATGTCAAAGCGCTGAACATCCTCGGCGTTGCGGCAGGCAAGGCGGGGCGTCTCCATGAGGCCATTGACCTTCTCTCGAAGGCTGCATCCCTTGACCCAGGGCATTTCCAAACTTGGTTCCACTTGGGCCGGTTTCGGCTGCGCGTGGGGCAGGCACGGGATGCCTTTCATGCGTTATCGAAAGCCGATCAGCTTCATCCTGATCATTGGCGAACGCTCGAGCTTCTTGGCCGAGCGGCCACATCCCTGGGTGAAACCGACACAGCCATCAGTTTCCTCAAACGTGCACGGACTTTAATCCCAGCCGACAGCAGCTCGCAGGAGCCGACCCTGCATTTGGCCGAAGCCTATTGGCGCGCGCAACAGCTCGACGACGCGTTTGCAGCCACCATGGACATCGAAAAACGAGAACCTGGCCATCCACGCGCGCGGTCGTTGCGAGCGATGATCCTGCATGATCAAGGATATCACGACCAAGCGCTTGCTGAGATCGTGGCCCTAAGCGAGAATGACGAAACGCTTCATGCTGAATGGTTTCCGCATTATGTCGAACCGCAGTGCTTGTTGGCACTTGCTCGGCATGAGCAAGCGGCTGTTGCATTCAAGACCGCGAATGAGCGCAAATCCATTCTATACAGACAGCAAGGCGCGGACAAAAACCTGTTCGAACGCTATGTTCGCCGCGCTCTTTCAGTATACAAAGATAATGGTGTACAAGACTCACAAACCTCCAACAACGGGGATGCTGGTGAGGGACGGGCCTTTATCAACGGCTTTCCGCGAAGCGGTACCACGCTGATTGACTCTGTCTTGCGGGTTCATTCCAAAATAGCGATCGCCGAAGAAGCGGATGCGGCAGATACCTGTTGGCAGGAGGGTGAACGGATCATTCAGGGGGGCCTTGCCAACCTATCCCGCATGAACAGCGAGGCGGTCGACGACTTGCAGCAATGCTATATCAACGCCCTGGAACCCGCGCTGTCCACGAACCAACCTGACCGCTATGTGATCGACCGCCATGCCACAGGATTGGTTCAGGCTGGCTTGATGAAGCGTTTGTTTCCTGATGCGCGGTTCTTTTTGATGCTTCGGCATCCTTGCGATGCTGTTTTAAGTGCTTGGTTTCGCAACTTTAACCCAAACCATCACACCGCCAATTACCTCACGATTGATGACACCGCGCGCATGTATGATCTGATGATGACCCTCTACACGACGCTTGAAGAGGGGCATGGCCTGCGCGCGACGATCGTTAAGTACGAAAATCTTGTGACTGATTTTCGCGGTACCATGGAAATGGTTCTTGATACCATTGGCCTGCCATGGGAGGAGCAGCTCATGGACTTCCACACGTCGAAGAAACGCCCCAAGGGAACGGCAAGCTTTAACCAGATCGCCAAGCCAATATACCAGGACGCCGCCAATCGGTTTACGTATTATCAGTCGACGCTTGAACCTGTTATGCCTATCCTCCAACCATGGATTGAGCGGTTCGGATACGCCTAAGACCCGCACGCTATGAGAACGCGGAAGCCTTCTACGACGACGAAGACGCGCCCTCGTGTCCGTGCTCCAATCTCGTCAACAACAGGTCTCGATCGCCGCGTTCTGCGCCATCAAGGTTGAGCTTTTTTTCTTGGCGCCACCTCTGCAGGATCGCCAACGCAACATCGAACAAAGGGCTGGTCAAAGCAGCAGTGGTCAAAGATCACTGCACTGATAAAGCGTTAACACAGCACACATTGTCAACGCTTGAGGCTCTTGAGGTGATCCACGGCAAGGCCCAGCATGCCGCCAGTGCTGCCGTGTTTCCATCCCGGCCTTTGTAGATTTTTATCGGCATTCTCTTGCCAGCCCCAATGTCCGCCCACGCTCGAAGGGTCGCCAGTTGTAAGCAGCGGCTTGGGTTCCATTTGAGAGCAATTGATCCAATAAACCCCTGCGCCAGGTTTTGGCATGCTTTTGTCAAAGGGGGTGGCTTGTCGGACATCGGAGAACCTCGAGACAGGATCGAGGGTAATGAGCGTTTGAACGGCGGATTGATGCTGACCCGATTGGCTGAGCGTTCGGGCGAGCTGATACGCCGTGTCCCCACCATTGCTCCATCCAATAATATGAATGTTCCTTGGGCCGCTCAGTTCACCCAAACTGTTGAGTTCGGCGATGATCCGGTCGTCGCATTTGCTTACCCAGCGCGAATGGGCGGTGACGGCTGCTGCCGTGCCTGCGGCGACTGCTCCGCCTAAGGAAAACGTGACGTTCCCCAAAAGGAAACCCCCGGCAAACCCCGCTGCTGCGTTGGCGACGCCGCCATAATCGATCCATGTGTCTTCTCGTTCAGGAGCGCCGGTCCAAGAGAAGTAGCGCACCGGTAGGGCAGTTTCTGGCGCGCCGCCACCCAGGCCACGTCCAATCGCTCCGGCGAATTGTTGGCGAACCGCATCTTTTTGATTCAGTAGGCTGTTTTTTTGCGCAAACCAGCGTTCGCTGTTGCCTCCAACCAGGATCAGAAGATCTCCAGCCATTGCTCAGTTCCGTCGCTGCTCTCCGGTTAAGGAAAAGCGAAACAGAGCGCTGACTGCAACTGCAAAGAGTGTGCTGGAAGATCTTGATTTTGGTGAGCCCAACAGGATTCGAACCTGTGACCCGCTGATTAAAAGTCAGCTGCTCTACCAACTGAGCTATGGGCCCGACCGAACGGCGCAGTTAGGGGGCAGCGTTGGCGGGGTCAACCATCAAATCAAGGCCATTGTTGTCTCATCGAAGAGAGCGAGCACCCATTCTTTTCGGTCTCGCGCCTCAACCGCTGTAAAGGCGATAGCGCGCGTCGCTGTCATGGTCGCAGGGAGGACAAGCAGCCGATAATGGCCAGTCGATGACGCCGTGATCGAGCATCGGGATCGACTGGCCCATGGTTTCATTGACCGCGCTTTGTCGGTGGACACATCCGCGCTGGTTCCTCTGGCGAGGCGAAGAACCTAGGCGATGGTGCCCATGCCGCCGCCGATGGCGATCGTCTGGCCTGTGACGTAATCCGACGCCGACGAGGCGAGGTAGAGACCGAGGCCGTAAAGGTCTTCGGACTTGCCAAGCCGGTTCAGCGGCACCTGCTGGGAGATCGCGTCTTCACCGAACGAGTCGAGCGTGCCCTGCAGCATCTTCGTGGCAAACGGGCCAGGCGCGATCGCGTTGACGCAGATGTTCATCGACGCCAGCTGATCGGCGAGGTGCTTGGTCAGGTGGATGAGCCCTGATTTCGAGGCGCCGTAGGAGTAGGTCTCCATTTTCGCAGGGCGCAGTCCTTCCACCGAGGCAATGTTGATGATCTTCGCCGGTTGCTCGGCGGACGCTGCGGCTTTGATCATCGGGAAGAACGCTTGGGTCAGGAAAAATGGGCTCTTGAGGTTGATGTCCATCACCTTGTCCCAGCCGCTTTCGGGAAAGTCAGAAAGCGTTGAGCCCCAAACGGCGCCTGCATTGTTCACCAGAATATCGACCTTATCGGTCTTCTCCGCGACGAAGTCCTTCAGCGCGTTGATGCCTTCTGCGGAGCTGAGGTCAGCCGGAAAGCCATAGACCGTGCCGAGCTTGGAGAGCGATGCCGCTGCGGTTTCGCAGGCCTCTGCTTTGCGAGAGGAGACGACCACCGTCGCACCGCCGGCGACGAGCGCCTCAGCGAGATCATAGCCGATGCCGCGCGTGCCGCCGGTCACCACGGCAAAACGGTCTTTGACGGAGAAAAGTTCATTGGGCGAAATCATCGGATCCTCCATGGTAGGCGCACCTCGGCGCTTTTCATTGTTCACGTTGGCGCCGCTCTTGCCTGGAGGAATCACCGTTGGCCAGTCGCTCGCTCACACTCTTCGTTTTGCTTGCCTTGGCCGCATGCGCGGCCTCTGAACCGCCCGCCGATCCACAACCCACTCAAGAGGTTCCGCTGGTGCAAGAGACGGGAGACTTGGAGACCCCTGATCCGACTCCTTGCGGCGCTGAGGGGTATCAGCGCTTTGTTGGTCAACCGCTTGCGGCCGTCACCTATCCGAGCGAACGGCGAGTCCGTGTTCTGCGGCCAGGTGTCATGGTCACCATGGAATATGTCGCCGAACGGATGAGCATTCATGTCGATGACGATGGCATCGTCACGCGAGTCATCTGCGGGTAAGACTGCACACCCTAGACACATGGCGCGCAGCTTTGCATAGCCGTTGGCAGCCAAACATTGGAGCGATGATGATCGGTATCCTCAAACGCACCTTTTCTTGGTGGCACCAGGCAACCTGGGGCACCAGCTTTTCCATGTGGCAGAAAAAGGCGCGGCTCGTCGGCGAAGATGGACAGGGAAACCGCTATTTCGAGGAGACAGGCGAGGGCAGTTATCCCGAGGGCGGGCGCCGCCGATGGGTGATTTATCATGGCCATGCCGAGGGCAGCCGCGTGCCGCCTGAATGGCATGGGTGGCTTCACCACACGTGGGATGAGCCGCCCACAGAAAAGGCGCTCACCGTGAAAAAGTTTGAGACACCCTATCTGCCCAACATGACCGGTACCCCCATGGCATATCATCCTAGCGGATCACTCTTTTTGAGCCCAAAGGCGGAGGCCTCGACGTCATCGGCGAAGAAAGACTACGAAGCCTGGTCACCAGACTCGATCTAATGTGCTAACACCCCCACGTGGGCGGCGCGTTCGTCCCTGAGCTGTCACTGGAGAGACCGATGCTTGCCCTTGTTTTGGCCCTCACCGCCGCCATGCAACAGAGCGAGCCCCCGCGGGAAATCCTCGGCTGGACCATTGAGCCGCCTGCGCCAGCGCGGGACGCAGAGCTCACCGAGCTTGACGTTTTGTCTCAGTCCTCATCGGGCGCTGGGTTCATGACTGGCCTTTACGGTGTGGGCGGCGAGGATTTGCGGCAGCCGGTGTCGGTGACGCTGCGGGCCCTCAACAAGGTGACGGCACAGTTTGCGGATCTTGAGGTGCCTATTGGTGAACCGA
>JBCCBY010000035.1:0-15915 GCA_039033795.1 Pseudomonadota bacterium
GCCTGGATTCTGTTCTAAAGCAGGATCCGTATCCAGCTGACTCTGTGGAATAGGTAAAATCAGGTGGTTTGAACTGATACGCCTCGGCGTTGCGGTGAGCGCCTATCTCCAGCTCGACAGATACTTCAAACCCGTTCGTATCGAGAATGATACGCAACTGGATTTGCCCAATTTTGACCATCCAGACGCCCTCGACCTCGACCTTTTTGGTCAACACGTTGCCGCCCTGAAAGGGGGGTCAGCAATCGATGCACCGGTTTATGACTTTGCGACTCATAAACGTCAGGAGCACACCGACAAAATAGTGTCCAAGCCGTTCATTGTGGTTGAAGGCCACCTCCTCCTGCACGATCCGCGTCTTCGGGTTCACTACGATCTCTCATGCTATATAGAATGCAGCGAAGCAGGACGGCTCGAACGCCGAATAGCGCGCGACCTTGCGCAGCGTGGCCGAAGTGAAAAGAGCGTCCGGCAACAGTTTGAACAGTCCGTGGCGCCAATGCACAACCAGTATGTGCGCCCATCAAAAGCACATGCCCACCAGATCATCTCACAAGACCGTTATCGGTCAGCGACCGATGCAGTGGTTGACTCGATTATCGCTGACCTCAGCGCCCAGCGCATTTTGCAAGCAAGCGCTGCTGTGTGAACTCATCTGCGGTCATCTCATGCTTATGTTATTAACTGGACACGGATCTTACATCGTATGATGGACACTGCGGCCACCGGGCTGATCGGCATCGCAGCGCTTTTGGTGTTCGCCGTTCTTTTTTCGGCCAACCGGCGCGCTATTCGGCCCTTCGTGGTCCTACGCGCCTTCGCCCTTCAGTTCGCTGTTGCTGTTCTTGTGCTCCGCTTGCCTGCAGGCCAGGCCGGATTGCAGACACTCTCCGATCAGGTCCTTGTTTTGCTTGGCTACACGCAGTTCGGTGTGGATATGGTCTTCGGTGATCTGCAACCGCCGCCCGATGAGGTTAGTTTTTTCATCAGTGTCTTGCCGATTATCGTTTTCTTCTCATCACTGATGGCTGTTCTTTATCATCTCCAAATCATGCAGCGCGTGGTGGAGATCGGCGGTTTCATCCTACGCCGTCTGGTCGGACTTCGCCCACTGGAATCGCTCAATGCAATCGCAAATATTTTCATCAGCCAAGCTGAATCGCCACTCACCCTGCGCCCCTATCTGAAAGGCGCAACGCAGGCCCAGATCTTTGCCATCATGGTATCGGGCATGGCCTCGGTGTCAGGAACTGTCTTGGCCGCGTATGCGAGCATGGGTATTCCCGTTGAGCAATTGGTCGCGGCAAGCTTTATGTCCGCACCCGGTGGGCTTCTCATGGGGCATTTGTTCTTCCCCGGACAACGTCCGGGGCAAGATGAAGACACACCCAGCGCTGAGGTCACTGCACCAAGCCTTGGGGGAGGTAGCGAGCCTGACGAGAAAAGTCGGTATGCTAACGTTATCATGGCGGCGGCTGTTGGCGCAGAAAGTGGCTTGGTTCTTGCGGCCAAAATCGGCGCGATGCTGCTGGCTTTTGTGGCACTGATTGCCCTTGCCAATGGTATCGTTGGTTGGATCGGCGGCCTTTTTGGCATCAGTGATTTATCGATCCAGATGATCTTAGGCTTTATTTTTGCGCCTGTGATGATCGCCGTTGGCGCGGCACCCGGAGAGGCGATCGCCGCTGGTGGGATTTTTGGCGAAAAACTGATCGCGAATGAGTTCATCGCCTATTTAAGCCTGTCAGAACAGCTTGATACATTCTCCCCGAAAACAGCGTTGGTCGTCACCTTTGCGCTTTGCGGTTTTGCCAATGTCAGCTCAATCGCGATTCTTCTCGGCGGCCTTGGGACACTCGCACCGCATTACAGGGACACGATTGCGCGCATGGGTATTCGGGCGGTGGCAGCGGCCTCGTTCTCGAACCTCATGAGCGCAGCAATTGCTGGAATTCTGTTTAGCCTTTAATCTGATGGCGGAGCGAAACCATGATCGAAAAGCAGGTGCCAATCCTTCGCCTTGGAAACTTTCAGCAGGGAACGCCGAGGCAGCAAACCGATTTTAGCGAAAAACTGTTTGAAGCATTGCAGCGGTTTGGGTTCGTCATCATTCGAGAGCACGGCATTCCGTCAACCATTCTCGAGAGATCCTATGAATTGGTCACGGATCTTTTCGCCCAGCCTGATAACATCAAGCAGCGATACCGGACACCGGACGGGCATCGCGGTTACACACCCTTTGGTACGGAAAAGGCGAAGGACAGTGACACACCTGACCTCAAGGAGTTCTGGCATATTGGCCCAGAACGAGCGGTGCGGAGCCATTTGAACACAAAAAATGTGTGGCCTGACCGACCGTTCGGGTTTCAAGAAACACTCAGCGAACTCTTTACGTGTCTCCATCGCGTCGGTGAGGACTTGTTGAAAGCGCTGACCCACCAACTGGGTGTCACGCCAGACTTTTTTGCCAACCGTATCGCCGAGGGCGATTCCGTGCTTCGCCTTCTTCATTATCCTCCGGTGTCGGAAGGGTCGAATCCAAAGGCGCTCCGCGCAGCTGCGCATGAGGATATCAACCTTATCACCATTCTCGTTGCCGCGCAGGGCGCAGGTCTGGAGCTTCTTGACCGAGATGGCACATGGTTGCCGATCGAAAACGCTCCAGGAGATCTGATCGTTGACACCGGCGACATGATGGCCCGTCTCACCAATGAGGTCTTGCCATCAACGACCCACCGTGTCGTGAACCCCAAAGGGCCCAATGTGAGCCGCTACTCGATGCCGTTTTTTATGCATCTTGACGCGGACACACCGCTGACATGCCTTCCTTCTTGCGTTGGTGACGGCCAGAAACATCCCACAATCACGGCCGGCGCGTATCTTCTCCAGCGGCTCGAAGAGAATGGCGTCATCGCCGAGCCTTCCGCCGTTTGACCAGGTCGCCGCGACGCCGCAATCTGCTCGCCATGCGTCTACCTATCGGTCCAGGAGCCCTGGTGGCAGCGGCCTTTGTCGGTCCAGGAACCGTCACCGCCTGCACGCTGGCCGGCGCGGCGTTCGGCTATGACCTTCTTTGGGCCCTCTTGTTTGCCACGGTGGCGACGATCATTTTGCAAGACATGGCAGCGCGCTTGGGTGCTGGCGCGCGGCTCGGCCTTGGCGAGGCGCTGATGGCAGCGGCCGGATCGCGGTGGGGTCAGACCCTCGTCGCGAGCCTGGTCGTCACGGCGCTGGTCATCGGGAATGCCGCCTATGAGGGGGGGAACATCGCTGGCGCGACCCTTGGCGGGCAAGCGGTGGCGGGCACGGACACTGTCCCCCGCGCGGTATGGCCCATCGGGATCACCGTGTTCGCCGGAGGTGCGCTTTGGTTTGGACGCTACCGGACAATTGAAGCCCTGTTGATCGTCTTGGTGTTGATGATGAGTGCAGCATTTGTTGCCAGTGTCATCATTATTCAGCCGTCCTGGGGTGAGGTGTTTCAAGGATTAAAACCGCGCGTCCCTGAAGGTGGAACACTGACGGCTATCGCCCTCATTGGAACGACAATTGTTCCCTATAACCTCTTTCTTCATGCAGCGGCTGCCAAGGAACGATGGGTAGAGAAAGGAAGCGTTCGCGCCGCACGGCACGATACGGTCATTTCGGTCGGACTTGGCGGTCTTGTTTCGATCTTGATCTTATCGGCCGCAGCCGCCAGCCTTTTTGGCCAGAACCTTGAGATCACCTCAGGCGCCGATATGGCGCGGGCTCTTGAACCGACGGTTGGCCCTGCTGCACGGTATGTCCTTGGTTTCGGCCTCCTCGCGGCAGGTCTCACATCAGCGATCACTGCACCAATGGCCACGGGATTTGTGATGGCAGAGCTCATCGCGCCACCTGACGATGGTATGAAGCGAGCGCTATTCCGTATCACGAGCGTTACGATCCTGCTGATCGGTGCGGGCGCAACACTGTTGGGCCTTCAACCCATCACACTCATCGTGATCGCCCAGGCAGCCAATGGTGTACTTTTGCCCGTGGTCGCCATTTTCCTCCTTATCGTAATGAACCGGCGATCCTTGCTTGGCCATCATGTCAACGGTGTTGCGAGCAACATCGCAGGAACAGCTGTGTTGCTGGTGGCGCTTGCCTTGGGATTGCGGGGCGTTGCGCGTGCCCTCGGGATTTGGGGATGACGTTCACGATCGATCTCAATGCAGATATTGGTGAGGGGTATGATGACGAATCTATTCTTGCGTTCGTCACAAGTGGAAATATCGCTTGCGGTGGGCACACTGGCGACCAAGAGACAATCGCGCGAACGATTGGTCTTGCGCTCAACCACGATGTGGCAATCGGTGCACACCCTAGCTATCCTGACCGGCGCGGTTTTGGGCGCCGGAGCATCAAGATCGATCCGGAAACACTGCTTGGCGCTTTGAAAGAACAGCTCACGATGATCCGCGCCGTTGCCGAATCGATCGGTGCCAAGATCGGTCACGTGAAGCCCCACGGCGCCCTTTACAATGACGCTGCCAAAGCAAGACATCTCGCCGAGTGCGTTGTCGCCGCGAGCCAGGCCGTTTTTCCCAAAGCAACGATCGTTGGACCACCGTGGGGCGAGCTTCTGGACGTTGCGAGGCTTTCTGGTGTCGATTATCGCGCTGAGGGCTTTTCCGATCGTCAGTATCTTGAGGATGGAAGCCTTATGCCGCGCGTCTTACAAGGGGCTGTTATTGGCGAATTAAAACAACAGATTGCCCAGGCGATCAGCATCGCGGAGGGGCGCGGCGCAACGGGTCCAAAAGGTGAGCCGGTTCCTCTGAACGTCCAAACTCTCTGTCTCCACGGGGACACGCCGGGAGCGGCAAAGAGCGCCGAAGCGATCCATCAGGCACTCAAGCGTCGCGGGATCGACATCAAGGCGCCCCAATGACAGATGCTCCGTTTTCCATCATCGCAGAAGACATTGTGGAGCTGACTGTTTCAGATATCGAAACAGCACAAAGGGTCGCCCAGTATCTTAGAACATTTCCTGAATGCAGTGAAGTTGTTCCCACACGGACCACAGTGGCCGTGATGTTCTCTCCTTTGAACACGAACACAGAGACGATCCTTTCTCTGATGAAGAATGGATTGTCAAAACCGCTTCCTGTCAGCGCCTCCGCAACAGAGGACATCACCCTCCAGGTCAAATATGGCGGCGCAGAGGGGCCTGACCTCGAACTGGTGGCCAGGCAACTGGACGTATCGCCCCGGCAACTCATTGAGACGCATACCGATCAACTCTTTGTTGTTGACCTTATGGGTTTCACGCCGGGCTTTGCCTATCTAAGCGAACTCAATTGGTCCGTACCGCGCCTGAACACGCCAAGATCCGACGTTGCGGCAGGGTCGATTGGTTTAGCGGGTCGTTTGTCAGGTATTTATAGCCTCCGCGGCCCAGGCGGTTGGCCAATCATTGGCCAGACAAAGCATCAATTGTTTGACCCGGGAGTTGATCCGCCCTTCCTGTTGAAACCTGGCTTCCGTGTACGGTTTCAAGAAATCAATCCATGACGGCGGTCGTTCTTAAAGCAGGAATTCAAACCACGGTCCAGGCAGGACCGCGGCGGGGCCACCGGCATTGGGGTATGCCATGGTCCGGCGCTGCCGACCAGCTGTCTTGCGTGTTGGCCAACCGCGCCGTTGGGAACACGGTCCACGCAAGCGCTCTCGAGATCTCCTACGGTTTATTCAGTCTACAGTTTTTAGAGTCGACACTCTTGTGCTTAATGGGAGCTCCTGCACGAGCCACCATTAATGACACAGCCATCCCCTATGGACGTCCCATTGAGGTTTCCTCGAAAGACACCCTCGTCCTTGGAGCAACGGACGTGGGTGTCCGCACGTATCTTGCGATCTTAGGCGGCTTTGCTGCTTCAACCATCATGGGCAGTCAGTCCACTTATCTTCCCGCAGCACTTGGCGGATGTGATGGGCGTGCTCTGCAAGAGGGCGACCGCCTTTATGCCGGTGTTGATCGGAGCGATCAGAACCCCATACCCATACCGGTCAAACATCATGTTTCGATACAAACCCATTGGCGTCTGAGACTTCACGCGGCGCCAGGTATTGCGCGCGGAAGCACAAATCACCAGCGCCTTTTCAATGAGCCTTTTACAGCAACCCGCCGCGCCAACCGGATGGGGATTCAAATTGAAGGCCCACAGATTGATGGCATGGAGACACCCCATATGGAAAGTGTACCGGTCTTTCCCGGTACGGTGCAATACCCACCCGACGGCAAGCCATTTCTTCTGATGTGTGATGCACAGACAACGGGTGGGTATCCCCGCATTGGGCAGGTCGCCCGCGTGGACCGTTATAAGCTGGGTCAAATCAGGCCGGGCAACACGGTTCAATTCCTCGAGGTCTCACCGCAAACTGCCAACCGCGCGCTCGCCGCAAAAAGAGACATGCTCAAGGAACTGCAAGCAGATTCTGTGTTCGATTGATGATTCAATAAACTAAGAGAGTCTTCCTCTGCTTTCAGCAGCCTTGACATCAGCAACCGAGTTAATGTTGGTCAGGACCGATGGATCGAAAAAGACGTGCTCGGACTGACATGCGGACGCGATGGCACGCAACGCGGGATTTGGTCGATCAGCAAGCTGTTGAAATGCTTCATTGAGGGCAGTCAATTGCCAATAACCGATCGTGGGATGAATGCCGGATTGATCAGCAGCGACCGTGGATCTGTTATCAACCAAAAGCCGAGACAGCAGATCACTGGGCAGAAAGGGTGCATCCACCGGGACAGTGAAAAAGCCGTCAATGGCTTCTCCGCTCAAACGCAACCAGCGACTGACACTCCAAAGTGCCGCAGCCGGACCAACAGGTCCTTTTGGGTCATCTGGGATCGTCGTTAAGTCCGTACCGCGATCTTCTGAGCCTGAGATGATAATCGTTCCGGCCTTAAGCTGGAACCGTTCGATGACAATATCAATCATCCGCCGACCACTGATTGTGACCAATGCCTTATCAACACCGTCCATACGAGAAGACTTACCACCGGCAAGAACACAGAGAAGTGGTAACGCCAGGGTCACCGGGGACCACCCCTTGTCCTGGGACTAAAGATCACGTTTGCGCAGCCCATTGATCGGAAACTGATCAACATAATGATCCATCGCATTCACGTCAAAACTGACTCGGTCCATCATGCGGTCTTGCGGCATCGCCATCGGAATAGACGCTTGATCGAGGGGCCATGGCTCGTCATGGGCGCCTTCGACAACGCTATCAACGAGAGGATAGCGAACGTTCTCCGCCTTCGCAGCTTGTCGGAACAGATCCGTCCGGAACGATGATGCCAAAGCCACGTCAATATCTGTTGACTGATGAAGCTGGCCCCAACGGACCATTTGCATCGCAATCCATGCCGCTTTTGAATGCCAAGGAAATCCAGCAATTGAGGGATCGAACAACGACGATAATGGCTTATGCGCTCGGCTGCCCAGGGCGCGCGAAATATGGCGCGGGTCAAGACCAATATAGCGGTCCTCTGACAAATATCCGACAGCCTCATCTTTTCCCTCGTCGGACTGAAGACGTCTCACCGCGCGCATCAACGCGCGCACGAGGCGGTGATGAACATCTTGATGATCATCCATCCAATCGCGGCGCAAACCAAGAACCTTTTCTGGCGCAGCAGGCCAGATTTCTGATCCTGCAACGATTTGGTGGCCGATTCCACGATGGACAGCGAGGGTGTTCCAAGGCTCTCCCACACAAAATCCATCAATGCTCTCCGACTCACACAACCTGACCATATCAGGAGGCGGCACCACGATAAGACGAACGTCCTTATCCGGATGAAGTCCAGAGGCTGCTAACCAGTAGCGCAACAGATAGTTGTGGCTCGAAAACGGGTAGACCATCGCGAAGGTGATGGGCGATTGCCCGGCCGAACGGCGACGCTCCGCAATGACACTAAGCGATTCAGCAGTGACAGGTCGCGCGTCGAAGGCCCAAGGATCCACATCTTGCATATCCTTATAAAGAGCATTGGATACCGTGATGCCATTCCCATTGAGGTTGAGACCAAAGGCCGTCGCGAACGACACGCGCATAGGGGTCAACCCAAGGGCAGAGGCCACAACCATCGGCGAAAGCATATGCGCAGCGTCAAGATCACCAAAGGCAAGCTGATCACGGATATGCGCCCAAGAGTTTCCCTTGACCAAGGTGACGTCGAGATCCATCTCTCCGAAAAAGCCCTCTTCCTTGGCAACAACCAGCGGCGCTGCATCGCAAAGCGGGATAAATCCGATGGTCAACCGGTCACCGACCATGGCTACACCTTACCCAGAAGATCGGCGATCGACAGAATTTCCTCTGCAACCTGGCGGAGGGGCTTACCCGACGTCATCGACGTTTCGCGCATCGCGTCATAAGCTGCCTGTTCACTCATGTTGCGTTTATCCATGAGGAGACCCTTGGCACGCTCGACAACCTTTCGCGTTTCAAGGTCATCCTTGGATTTTTTAAGCTCCTTCCAAAGACCATCGACCATTTTGAAACGCTCAATGGCCACCTCGATCACTGGCAAGATCCGGGACTCCGAGAGGCCGTCAACAATGTAAGCACTGACACCGGCCCTGACCGCCTCCTTAGCGAGTGAGCCGTCACCGTCCTCGACAAACATAACGATCGGCTTGGGGTTCTGTTGCGCCACCGTTCGGAGATTCTCGATTGTGTCGCGATCGGGCGATTCACAATCAATGATGATTGCATCCGGTTGAAGCCCGTTGATCCTCTCAAGCAATCCCATGGATGACAGGTCATTGGCAACATGAACCACGGCGCGATCGCGCAAACCTTGCTCGACGATCGCGGCTCGGCGTGGATCGCTGTCGATCACCAAAACGATCAGAGGCGCGTCGGAAAGTTCACTCATAGGCTGAGGCTATTCTCGCTGCAGCGCGATAGCAATTGGTAGGGCACGCCAAGATGATGAAGTTTTCCGACCTAAGCTGCAGAAACACTAGGCTGCTTTTCGGGTCTTGCGCGTGCGGCTGCAAAGACTTGACCGATCCCCAAGAGCACGGGCCCTTCAGCAAGAAGTGTTTGTTGCGCCAGCTCCCCTAACCCCATCGGCAAACAACGCTCATCCTTGCGCGAAAGCGATTCCATGACGACGACCGGCGTCGACCCATCGAGACCATGTTCAATGAGCTTGATCGCCAATTCGCCAGCGGTTTTACCGCCCATATAGACCATCAGCGTTTTTTGAGGATCAGCCTGGGCAGACCAATTGAGGTCTGGCAGCACACCTTGCTTGCTGTGCGCGGTCACGAGCGTGACCCCTTGGGCGCAATCCCGATGGGTGAGCGAAACGCCCAAGGAGGATGCAGCAGCCAGCGCCGCTGTCACCCCTGGTACGATCTCTACACTGATGTCGTCCGCCTCAAGCGCAGCTATCTCCTCCCCTGCGCGACCGAAAATCATGGGATCTCCGGATTTGAGGCGGACGACTCTCTTGCCCTTTTTTGCCAAGTCGATCATCAGTGCATTGATATCTTCTTGACGACAGGAAGCACGGTGTCCTCGTTTTCCGACCAGCATGCGTTTTGCTTCTCGACGCGCGAGGTCCAAGACGTCATCAGCGATGAGATCATCAAAGAGAATAACGTCCGCCGTTTGCATCGCGCGGACAGCACGCAGGGTGAGCAGGTCTCCCGCGCCGGGTCCAGCGCCAACAAGCGTCACATGTCCTTTGCGTTTTTGATGGGGGTCGAGGTTATCAAAAAAACGGTGCGCCTTAGAAGCCGGCTCCACCCACGCGGCGTGGGCAAACGCTTGCCACAAGCGACGGCGTTCCGAGGCATCTGGCACTCGTCTTTTGATGTGCCCTCGCACCGCTTCGGCGACTGTCGCCCACAGGCCAAGCTCTGTGGGGAGCAAAGCTTCTATCCGTGCTCGAATGACCTGTGTCAGAGCCGGAGCTGCACCGGAGGTGGAAACCGACACCACAACGGGTGAGCGGTTGACGATCGAACCAAATTGAAAGTCACAAAACTCCTTTTTATCGATGACGTTGGCCGGAACGCCAGCGTGTCGCGCTGCGCGATAGAAAGACTCAGCGTCAGTCTCATCATCAAATGCACCAATCGCCAGCACCTTCGACTGAAAATCGTTAGGCACCCAATCGCGAGGCAAGATCCGTATGCAATCGGGGTGCTGCTTAACCAGCGTTTCGATCTCTGGACCATGCACTGATGCTGCCAACTCAACCACGGCACCAGCTGCTAGGACCAACTGCAATTTCCAAAACGCCCCCTCCCCAAAGCCGGCAAAGAGCACTGTTTTGCCTTGAAGATCAAAAAACACGGGCAACACAGAAAGTGCCTGGACACTTGGAGACTGACAGAGCTCAGGCTTGCGTTGTGACATTGGCGTCCTCCAGCATTTGGCGAAGCTCGGACCTGCAGCTTCCACAATTGGTCCCTGCACCCGTGCATTCTCCGATCAGTGTTGGGTTGGACGCCCCTTTCTTGATCGCCTCTCGTATCGTGTTCCGACCGACGCCAAGGCAAGAGCAGATGATTGGCCCGGGATCCAAGAACCCCTTTGGTGGATACCCCGATAGCAGAAGAAAACGCTCTTCGACCGGGACCACCCGCCCTATTTGATCGGCTAACCAGTCTTTAGCCGCAGCGACGGGTTTGGTGCCAGTGATCAACAAACCTGTTAGACGCCCACTGATGAATAATGCACAGCGATACGCATCACCAGCACTGTTGTTGCTCTCAACAAACTGCGCATCGGGTTCTGTACAGAGGAGATCTTGAGCGAACACTCGCCAATTTTCGGGTCTGGTCAATCCCGCCATTTCCGCCCGTTCACCCCGATCACTGACAACACGGGCCCAATAATCTGTACCTGGACTCAAACGGTTTAAGCTCAATGCGAACCCATCCCATAGCGCGTTGAAGGGTTCGACGGTGACGGATGATGATTTCAAGGCAGGTTGCCCTGAAAATGGATCCGCAGAAGGCGTTACCAACGTATCAACACACGCATTCGACGCTGTATCGCGCGTCCAGTGCATCGGAACAAAAACAGCACCTGGTTCCTGTGTATCTGCCGTTTTTGTCCGTACTACTATTGAACCTTTATTATTCGACAGACGTAGAAGATCATGGTTCTTCAGGTTCAATTCCTCTGCATCTTTGGGATGAATATGGGCAAAAGGCTCAGGCATATGGCGATTGAGACGAGGGGCTCGGCCTGTCCGTGTCATCGTGTGCCACTGGTCACGAACCCGGCCGGTGTTCAGCGTGAAGCCTTTTGGTTTGGGCTTTTTCTTTACGGTCAACGGCACAACAAATCGGGCACGTCTGTCTTCCGTATAGAAATCCCCTTCACTAAAGAACCGCTCTTTATGCTTACCTTTCACTGGACAGGGCCAACGGATGGGGTCGAGACTGGTGTAACCTGCGTCACTCAGATTCTGAAGCGCCCCGAGATCGAGGTCACGAGACCCATTGTTCTCAAAGGCGGTCATCGCTGTGTATTCTCGAAAAATTTCGGCAGCGCTCTCAAACGCAAAAGAATCGTCAAATCCAAGCCGGCGCGCCAGTTCGCACACCGCCCACCAATCATGGCGGGCCAAACCTGGTGGAGCCAAAAACGCTCTTTGCCGAGAGATCATTCTCTCTGAATTCGTCACCGTCCCGTCTTTTTCTCCCCATCCTGTCGCAGGGAGAAGGACATCTGCGCATCGCGCTGTGTCAGTATCGTGAGCGATATCAGAGACGACAACGAGAGGACAGGCTTGGAGAGCATCTTTTACTCGATCAGCATCCGGCATAGAAACCACAGGGTTCGTCGCCATGATCCAGATGGCCTTGATTTTCCCCTCGTGAACAGCATCAAAAAGGTCGACGGCCTTGAGGCCGGGGGCTTTGGCCACAGCAGGTGCATTCCAGAAACGCTGGACACGGTCTATCGATGTGGGTTCGAAATCCATGTGACACGCGAGCTGATTTGCAAGGCCGCCGACCTCTCGACCGCCCATGGCGTTGGGCTGGCCCGTCATGGAAAAAGGACCCATGCCCTCTTTCCCTAGTCTTCCCGTCAACAGGTGACAATTGATGATTGTGTTGACACGATCTGTTCCATCAGTTGCCTGATTGATACCCATCGAGAAAAGTGTCACCACACGCTCTGTCTGGGCAAAGAGCCTAAAGAACCGCCGAATCTTGTCTTCGGATAATTCGGTCCGTCGTGCGACGTCTTCTACCGTAAACGTTGACGCATATGCGGCCAGTTCATCAACACCTTTGGTATGGTCTTTAACAAAAGGATCGTCTCTGTATCCGCGAGATTCGAGATAAGAGAAAAGGCCCAAAAAAAGAGCGGCATCACTTCCTGGGGTAATCGGAAGGTGTAAATCGGCTATGTCGCAGCTGGATGTTCGGCGCGGATCGATCACCACAACTTTAAGTCCCGGCCGCCTCTCCTTCGCTGCAACAATCCTTTGAAAGATAACAGGATGGCACCATGCAAGGTTAGACCCTGTCAGCACCAAGAGATCACATACCTCAAGATCTTCATAAGTACCCGGAACTGTATCTGAGCCAAAAGCCCTTTTATGAGCTGCCACCGCCGATGCCATGCAAAGCCGCGAGTTGGTGTCGACGTTACCGCTGCCCAAAAATCCTTTCATGAGCTTATTGGCCACGTAATAGTCTTCGGTTAGCAATTGCCCTGACAGATAAAAGGCAACACTATCCGGACCATGATGGGTTAATGCTTCTGCGAAACCCTCTGCCACACGCGTCATGGCAGTGTCCCAATTTGTCCGTCGGCCGCCAACAAAGGGTGTCAACAACCGACCTGTTAAGCCGAGTGTCTCGCCAAGTGCTGAGCCTTTTGAACAGAGCTTTCCCCAATTGGCTGGGTGCTGCCGATCTCCCCTGATGGTCGCGCTGTTGGGGCCCGTTGGGGTCGCAACGATCCCGCAACCGACGCCGCAATAGGCGCACGTTGTTTTCACGGCTTCTATGGGCGCCCCGTCTGCCAATCATTGTCTCCCTTCACTTAAGTTGCGAAGATCGACCGAAATGATGCCCTGTTCGACCTTTGTCGGAAACGTCTGTGCTTCGTATGCGTCGGGACCTCGTGCAAAACCAGTATCGAGATCAAAAACCATGTTATGCAAGGGACATGCAATCGATCGATCGTGGACGATACCTTGACTCAATGGCCCTTTTTTATGCGGACACTGATCGCGTAAAGCGAACACATCATCACCAACAGTTCGAAAGAGAGCAACACAACCAGCTTCTGTTTTGAGCACACGGCTACCGCGCAATGGAATGTCCGTCAGCTCGCACACCTTCACCCAAATCGATTCGGGACCACTCATCATGCGGTCTCCACTCTGTGCTCTAGGGTGATGGGGGTAAACTCGTGGGCGTCTTTTCCAGCAACCCGCGCCGCCCACGGATCGTCTTGCATAAACTGTTGAGAATAGACGAAACGATCGTAATAGTCGTTTCGATTGTCGAGGATAGCTAAAGTATCGCGAACATAATCCACACCGACCTTTGCAGCCCATTTGTAAATGCGGTCCAGATACCACCCTTGCTCACGGTACATTTGCATGAGAGCGCCGATATAGTGAATCGCCTCTCCCTCTGTTTCAACCGTACTGAGAAGGTCTGTGCCTTTAACATGCATTCCCGCTGCGCCCGCAAAATGTATTTCGTACCCGCTGTCAACGCAGACAACACCGATATCTTTACACGTTGCTTCTGCGCAATTCCTTGGGCATCCCGATACCCCGAGCTTCACTTTGTGCGGTGTCCACGACCCCCAAAGAAAGCGCTCGAGCTTGACAGCCAATCCCGTCGAATCTTGCGTGCCAAAACGACACCAATCAGTTCCCACACAACTTTTGACAGTACGCAGACCTTTCGCATAGGCGTGACCAGAGACAAGGCCCGCCTGGTTAAGGTCGGACCAAACACTTGGTAAGTCTTCTTTTTTCACGCCAAGCATATCGATTCGTGCGCCGCCAGTGCACTTAACCGTTGGAATGTCGTACTTATCGACAACGTCCGCTATCGCGCGTAGTTCCTGCGCGGTGGTCATGCCGCCCCACATTCGCGGCACAACCGAATAGGTACCATCCTTTTGAATATTTGCGTGAACCCGTTCATTGATAAACCGTGACTGTCCGTCATCGACGTATTCTCCGGGCCACGCACAGACGAGATAGAAATTGATCGCGGGCCTACATTTGCTGCACCCGCAGGAGGTCTTCCAATTGAGTTGTTGCATGACGTCTGGAATGGTTTTCAGTTCACCAGCAACAATTAAACGGCGTACGGCATCGTGACCTAAATCTGTACAGGCACAAACCGGTTTCGCCGCATCGGGATCAAACTGATCACCGAGCGTCAAAGCCAAAATCTGCTCAACAAGCCCGGTGCAAGAGCCGCAAGACGCTGACGCTTTGGTATGAGCCCGGACATCGTCGAGTGAGGTTAGTCCCTCACCTGTGATCGTCTCTTGGATTATTGATTTGCATACGCCGTTACATCCACAAATCTCCGCGTCACCCGGCAACGCGGCGACGGCCGCCAACGGATCGACTGGATCACCGCCGGCATAGGTTGGACCAAAAATAAGTGTGTCTCGATACTCTGAGACGTCCGTACCATCTTTGATATGCTGAAAAAACCAGGCGCTGTCTTTGGTGTCGCCGTAAACGACAGCGCCGACCAACTGGTCGTCACGCAGAACCAGGCGTTTGTAGACCCCTTGAGCTGCATCCCGGAGGACGACTTCTTCTCTTCCCTCTGTTTGCTGAAAATCCCCTGCTGAGAAAACATCAACGCCCGTGACCTTCAGTTTGGTTGAGGTGATAGAACCCGTGTAAACAGTGTCGGTATCACCCGACAGCTGCGCGGCCACGACTTTTGCCATTTCATAGAGAGGCGCCACCAAACCATAGCATTGGTCTCGGTGCTGAACACACTCACCAACAGCAAAAATACTCGGATCACTTGTTTTAAGATCATCACCGACAATGATCCCACGCTCGACGCTCAAGCCTGCAGCATCCGCAACTGACGTGTTCGGCCGAATGCCGACAGCCATGCATACAAGGCTCGCATCAATCCTTGTTCCATCGTCTAGCCGCACGCCCTCGACACTCTTTGTTCCGATGATCTCCGTTGTGTTCGCACTGGTATAAACATCAATACCTCGACGTTCTATTTCCTTACGGAGCAAATGGCCGGCCGCCTCGTCGAGTTGGCGCTCCATCAACGTTGACGCCAGGTGGACGACAGCGACGTCCATCCCTTGCATTTTAAGGCCAACGGCGGCTTCCAGTCCCAACAGACCACCACCGATCACAACAGCGCGGCCCGCTTTTCTCGACGCGGATAGCATAGCGTCCACATCATCAAGATCGCGGTAGGTGACAACACCTGGAAGATCGTGTCCCGGTACAGGGATGATGATCGGATTGGAACCTGTAGCGATCAACAATCGATCATAGGGTGCCTTTGTTCCGTCTGCAGCAATAACCGTTTTGTTGGCGCGATCAATCTCAACAACACGCTTTCCGCGATGAAGGGTCACTTGGTGATCATTATACCATGCATCATCATGGATGATTATATCTTTATACTGTTTTTCTCCAGATAGCACCGGAGACAACATGATACGGTCGTAGTTGACGCGAGGCTCAGCATTGAAAATCGTCACCTGGTAGGCATCAGGCGCACGCTCAAACAAATGATCCAGAACGCGGCCTGGAGCCATGCCGTTACCGATAACAACGAGACGTTGCGAACCCATGCGCTTTTCCTTGGAACATTTCCACGACAATGGTCGTGTGCGAACTAAGAGCAGAATAGACCTATAAAC
>JBCCBY010000036.1:0-15821 GCA_039033795.1 Pseudomonadota bacterium
GCCATGTCGAAAATGCTGGCAAAGCCCGTCGGGTTCACACGCACGAGGGGCTGGGCATCACGGTCGGGGTTAAAGCCCGAGCCGATGTTCACGTCGGTTCCAAAATCGGGTGCAGCCGCGTTGACGCCATCCACCGACGGCTCGAAATTTTGCCGTTCAATGGCCGGCGGCGGCGGCGGCGGGGTATCAAGCTTTGGTCGCTCAAAACGACGCTCATTGCGAAGCTCGGAGTCTTCGATTTGGCGCGTGATGTTGATGTTCACCGGCTCGCCTGCTTCCGCGTCGGGAAGCCGGTCCGGGATGATCAGGCCATACATCACGAGGAACAGGCCGACAACGATAACCCCTGCAAGGGGAACGCCGATCACGCCTCGAAAAATCGTACCCATGGATCGTCCTCCAAAGAGCCCGGAGCGCTGGGCGCTCACACGAGCTAACCCCTTTTATTCAGACAACGTCGAAATCGCGACGTCGTTAATTCCTGCATCTTTGATCTGTTGCAACACCTTGATGGTCAGATCAGACTTTGCACCGGCATCAGCTTGCAACACCGCGTTGCCTTTCGGTGTTTCGCGACGCAGCTCCTCCACGAGGTAGCGCACTTCACTGAGTTCAACCTCTTCATTGTTGATGTAGATCTCTCCATCCTCCGTCACCGCGACGAGCACCGCTGGGCTTTGCTCGACTTGTGTGAGGGCGGTCGGCCGCACCACGTCGACGCCTGGTTCTTTAATAAAGGTCGACGTCACAATAAAAAAGATCAGCATAATGAAGACGATATCGAGAAGTGGGGTGATGTTGACATCATCCTCACCATCATCAGCCGCTTGTTGCAGTGCCCGTCGAGCCATGGCTTTGCATCTTCCTCAATTTTTGCGCCAAAGCGCCAAGTAAACACTTTGTTGGTCGCGCAGAACGCAACCATTGTTGACTAACCCGTCGATTGGGGCGCCAAGGTGATTGAATTGTACCGATCAGACCCTGCGGCCTGGCGCGCTTCATCAAGCACCGTGACCATGACACCGGTCTCGCTGTCTGGAGCAGCCGAAACAATCACGACACCGCGTGGCTCCTTCGCAAGAAACTCTTCGACAACCGGCTCTGCTGAACGCGGATCAATTTGCCGAATATTGTCGACCAGGACAAATCCATCAGCCTGCACCGTTAACAGCAAAGCTGGCGGCGGCACCGAATCATCTTCCTGCTCGTTGTTTTGCGGCAGGTTGGGTTGGATACCATCCTCGTAAACAAACGTCGCCGTCACGATGAAAAAGATCAGCATGATGAAGACAATATCGAGAAGCGGCGTGATGTTAACGTCTGCTGCGTCGCCCTCACCGTGTCTGCGTCGTCCGCGCATGATCAGCCCTCCTCCACAATACTGTCGAGACGATCGGCGGTTTCAGCCACCGTGCCCTTCTGCTGGCGCTCAAGAATATTGAGCGCGAGAATGCCCGACAGCGAGGCCACCAAACCGGCCATTGTTGGGATCGTCGCTTTGGTGATCCCGCCAGCCATCAGGCGCGCATTCGACGAGCCAGTGATCGCCATCACGTCGAACACCTCGACCATGCCCGTCACCGTGCCCAAGAGACCAAGAAGCGGCGAGACAGCCACCAGCCCCTTAATGACGCCAAGATTAGCGCGGGTATCCACGGATACTTCCGACAAGAGTTTGTCGCGAACCGCCATGGCGTACCAGGATCGGTGTTCAGGACGCGCTTCCCATTCCCGTTCAGCTCTCTTGATCAAGGAACCGCGCGCCGTTCCGAAGAAAATGAACCGTTCAATGATCATGGCCCACATGATGAAGGTCACGATCATGATGACCACGAGGACATTGCCACCGGCAAAGAGAAAGTCCTGCAGACTATCGAAGGGATCTAAAAAGACTCGAAGCATCAGCTAGGCCTCCCAGGCTAAAGGCAGCGCGCTTATGCGCGCGCCTCAGCGTGTTCAGCGATCAGGCCAGCCGCTTGCTCTTCCAAGATCGCCGCCACGGAACGGGATGTGCCCGAAGCGAAGGCGTGAACCAGGAGAAGAGGGATCGAAGCAATCAGACCCATCACCGTGGTGATCAGGGCAAGGGAGATACCGCCCGCCATGATCTGCGGATCACCCGTACCGAAGAGCGTGATCTGCTGGAACGTCTGGATCATGCCGACCACGGTACCGAGAAGACCAAGGAGCGGGGCCACAGCCGCCAGCACTTTGACCAGGTTGAGGCCAGCCTCGAGCTTCGGCAGCTCCTTCAGCACCGCATCATCCAGCTTCAGCGCCAAGGTCTCGACATCAGCGTTGGTGTTGCTCTCATAGGCGAGCATGATCCTGCCAAGCGGGTTGCCGCGCGATGGGCTTTTCCGGCGCATCTGACCGCGCACCGCCGATTTGGTCGACGTCAGCGACACGAGACGGAACGTACCAATGACCATCCCCAAAATCAGAATACCGGTGATCACATAGCCAACCACGCCGCCTGACTGGAAACGCTCTTGGAAAGTCGGCGCCACAATCACGAGGGCCAGGATTTGACCAAGTGATGGGTCGATCGTGGCCGGACGAAAGCCTTCGCCCTGGAACCCTGCGATCGACCGGGCATTGGGCACAGCGTTATCGGTGCCCGGATTACGCGCCAGCTGGGTCAGGCGAGAACGGTCATCCTGCAGCTGTTTCATCACATAGTAATTGCCGCTGGCATCAAACGCTGTGAACGCCGCGATACGGGTGATGGTTTCGGTCACCGTCTCACCCGATGCATCGACCACATCGGCGTCGAAGGTTGCGACCTCTGACTGAGCAACGATCTGCTCAAACATCACATCAGTGACGAAACGCAGCTGGTCTTCCGATGGAAGCGTATCGCTTTGCGCAATCTCTTGCAGCGGCTCGACGCGACCAGGAAGCTCGGCAGAAATCACCGAGTCTTTGAGCTGCGCAGCAAAATCACCGGCAGCCGAGCGTGCGGCACCAAAGAGCTCACCGAACTCGCCCTGCTCTTCTTGAAGCGTTTGGGTCAGATCAGAGATCGTTCCGTCATTGGCTTCAAACTCCGCCTGAAGCCGATCGGACTCCGCCTCTGCAGCCTCAACTTGCGCAACCACCTGGTTGAGGCGCGCCTGCTGTTGGTTCCGCTCAGCCACGAAGCGCGCTTCACGCTCGCGATTTTGCGCGGCCGCCTGGGCACGTTCTTGACGCGCTGCGTCAAGCACATCCTGAAGTGAAAGATCCTGCGCAACACTCACCGAGCCTGCTGCGAGGAGAGCGGCACTGGCCACAAGGCCGTTTTTGATCATCGAAAGCATGGTCATTCTCTCGTTCTCCCTCTCGCCTTACTCAGCCGACGCCACGACGGGAGCGGTCACAGGAATCTCCAAAAGGCCTGGAGGTGTTTGTTCTTTCGCCATCCGCAAACCGGTGCGCACACCAGCGAGGTAACGACCCTTGTCCAAATCAATGAACCCCCCCGTCTCGCGATCATAGATGCGAAGGAGACTGTCATCAGCGGACTTATAAATAAGGGCCAAGCGACCAAGGCGGAGGAACTCAACCGTTAGCTCAGCCCCGTCTTCGATGACGGTGCCTTCATAAGCCTCAATCGAACGCCCATATTCGTTTTCGATTTGATAGGCTTCCACGATCAAGCGAAAGCGTGAGGCGGGTGTCTGCGTGGGGTCGCTCATCACCTGATCGAGACGCGCCAAGCGGTTTTGGCGCTCTGCGGGCAGGAACGGAATGTCGGCAGCGACGATCGTTTTAAGCTGGGCCAGCATGTCCTCGATCAGCGGGATCACCGCCTGGGCGAGGCCCTCAACATTGGCGATGTCGCGCTCGAGCCCTTGGATCTGAGTGAGCTGATTTTCGATCTCGAGCCGCTGGCTTTCATTGAAGCGCGTCAGAAGATCGAGCTGTTTCACGTTGGCCCGGTACTCGTTAAGAAGCTCCGTGGCCTGCTGATCGAGTGCCTCCACCCGCTGCTGCGAAGCGGCGCCGTCGCGAGCTGTTTGACGACTAATATCCAAAGCCTGACGGAATTGTGCCGTGGCGGGGATGCTCGCCGACCAAGCGACGACGATCGCCGAGCCAAGCAGCGCGAGTTTCTTGTGCATGTGCTTCACCTTCAAGTGTCTCCACCCATCCTCAAACCAGATCGCCAGCCAACCACGGTGACGATCGAAAAACCTACAAAAACGGGTACATCGCGCTGACGCGAACCACCCCCTCGTCCCAGCCACTATCAGCGGTTGACCAATCCTTACCTCAATCTATCCGTTTGGCAAGAAACGCACCCGCTATTTGATCACGACCGGCAGATGATCTCCTCAAATCATTCACCGATAGCAGTGTCTGCTCCGACAACGCGGACCGTGACGTAAAAACGTCTGTCGATCAATGTCTATCCACCGGAGTCAGATAAACTTCACGATAAAAGAATTATTGACGAGCACAACGAATGGCCTTGGCAACCTTAACGCATTGAATTGGGGAACCAGCGGTTGGCGCATGGCGGCGACGTGCGCCTTGGCTCGGTCGATCAATGATCAAGGGGTGGAGCGGCAAACCTTTCCGCTTAACAAGACGGCGCGAAGGACTGATCAGCCTCCAATTGAGGATCTGCATGCTGATCTTCGCTGCACTCTTTCAACGGAATGAAGAAGAAGGCCCTCGAACGCGCCTAAGAGGCCCTCGCGGCCAAGGGGTGCAGGATCTCAAACCAATGGTGAGAATAAACAGCCCGCGAGAGCGGCGGCAGGTCGAGGCTGGCTGGGGTGGCAGGATTCGAACCTGCGAATGGCGATACCAAAAACCGCTGCCTTACCACTTGGCGACACCCCATCTGGGAGAGCGAGGCAATAACCATGTCCGTGGCGCTTCGCAATCGAAAAACGGCACGCAACCGTGGCCTCGATTGAAAGGATTGTCACACCTTTGCTTGAACCACGGGGCCAGCGGCTCGCAGGACGCGACCAGCCCTGTTAGGGGCAGGTGCCAACGGCATTGCTGAGGCCGTTTGTCTTTGACCCATGCGTGCCAACCGAGCAGGAGAAAACCCATGTCGCGACGCTTAAACGACCAAGTGACGGTCTCACCGCAAATCAGCGCTGCTGACGTGGCTGCGATTAAAGATGCAGGTTTTCACGCGGTCGTGGCCGCCCGGCCTGATGGGGAGGCGCCCGGTCAACCTCCTGCCGCGGAGATAGCGGCCGCCGCTGACGCCCATGGGCTTGCCTTTCTGCACGTCCCGATGCGCGGCCCTGATGTCGACCCAGCCCATGTCGCCGCCTTTGCGGCGATGCTCAAAGATGGCCCGATCTGGGCTTACTGCGGGGCCGGTCCGCGGGCGGTGCTTCTCACATCGCTCGCTGAGATCATCAACGGCGCGGCGATCGACGCGGTGATCGACCAAGCCGCCAACGCAGGTTTCGACATCGCACCAGCTCTGCCGCTCTTAAACGCTTATGCCGACCAAAAAGACCTGTCATCGTGAGCGTTCCCTTCGTCCATGCGCCCGATCTCAAACCCGGCGTGCCCGAAGCGCTCTCCGAACGAATCACCCGCATCATCGCGCCCAATCCAGGGCCTTTTACCTACACAGGCAGCGGTACCTATTTGCTCAAGGCCGCCCATGAGACGGTGGTGATTGATCCCGGTCCAGATGATCCGGGACATATTGAGTTGCTGGCGGCGTTCGCCCCCCAACCGATCAAAACCATCCTGATCACCCATACCCATGCGGATCATTCGGGCGGGGCAAACCGCCTTCAAGCGATGACGGGCGCGACGACCTTCGGTTATGGCCCGCACCCCTCCCCGCCAGGCGGCGCCGCACCGGCGCTCGATGAAGGTGCAGACTTTGGGTTTGCGCCGGACCGAGCGTTAAACGACGGAGCCGCCGTGCCGGTGGAGGGGCTTTCGATCACGGCAGTCCACACGCCCGGGCATATCTCTAACCACCTGTGCTTCGCGTTGGAGGAGGAGAATGCGCTTTTCACGGGCGATCACATGATGGGCTGGGCCACCACGGTGGTTGCGCCGCCCGATGGTGATATGGCTCTTTATATGGAAAGCCTCGAGCTGCTGCTGCGCCGCGACGACGCCATCTATTACCCCACCCATGGAGCACCGATCGATGATCCGCATCCGTTTGTTCACGCGGTGAGAGCGCATCGGCTCGGTCGCGACCAGTCGGTCATGGCGGCGCTTGCTGATGGTCCCAAAACGATCCCCGACATTGTCGATGATGTCTATGTCGGCCTTTCCTCGGCCCTAAAAATGGCCGCTGGCCTGAACGTGCTTGCTCATCTGCAAATGCATGAGGTCCAAGGCGAGGTCACCCGCGGGGACGATGGCCTGTTCTTTCTTTCGTCGCACTAGTATCCACCGTACGCGGTAGGATTCGGGATGTCTTGATCGGACTCGTATCATCGGTCGACAGAGTAAACTTGACGTGACCTTGGTTGTTGCCCATTCAAGGATGGCCCGACGACGACACCTCTTCGGGTAATGAAAGACGCCGCCGAACCTCGGCCACAAGAATCGTCTGGCCCTCGGTCAGCGGCGCACCGGCCGAACCCACACGTCCGAGAAATGAAGCGAGGTCTTTCATTTCCTTTAACGTGCACCTTGTTTTGATGGGTGCAAGGAGGACAGCAAGGCCGTCCTCCGGACCGGGCTCGAGCATCGCTTGGGACATCGCAGATGACCAGAGATCGAGGGCCTCGGCCTCATCGATCGTGAACTCTGTTTGGAACCAACCAACCACGAGGTCTTTGCTCGTGTCTTGGGATGATCCCAAGACGACCTGTCGGGCAATGAGCAAAGCCGCCGCATGGGTCGCAAGGCGGCGTGGTTCAAATCCTGGATCGGGTTGAGCGCGGGTGAGCCTGCCGGACCGCAAGACTCCATAGGAGCATCCCACAAGCAACATCACCAAGAGGGAGAATAGGAAAAACACGGATCAAATCTCGTTCGCCTGCGGATCGTCGCCAAGGGCATCAAGACGTTCAGAAAGCCCCGGAAACATAGGATCAAGTCCCGCCGCGCGCTCATAGAGCACCGCGGCGCCGCGCACATTGCCTTCAGCTGCTTCAAAGTCCCCCATGGCGATCAGAAGACCTGCGTTATCCGGTTCAAGGCCGGCGGCGGTTTCATAATGGTCACGCGCCTCGGCCACACGGCGGGCGCGCTGCGCGACCTTGGCGCGAACGACCCATGCCCCTGGATGGCTTGGCGCCAATTCAGTCGCCGTTTGGGACAGCCGATCGGCAACCCCAATCTCGCGCGCTTCGAGCGCCATCAGCGCTCGATCGCACAGGATCCCCACCCCCACCTCAGGCCCTTTGTTCGCTGAGCACGGCTCGAAACCGGGATCTCCGTCGATCGGCGTGGTGGCCATCAAAAGGGCAAGCGTGAGGGATAATGTGAACACGCAGTGGAAGCTATCTCATCGAGGTTAAGCCGCCAAGAAGCGGCGCGATCACAATGAACGAGAATTATCCAGCAACCCGACGTCGTCGGCCTGAGGCAAAGACCGCAGCGCCGGCAACAAAAAGAAGGGCTGCGCCGGGCACAGGCGTTGAGACTGAGGTGATCTGGAAGGACAAGCCGCCGACATTGCCGCCGTAATTGGTATCAAAGATAGAGAACGTCACGTCCGTCAGGGCAGCGAGATCCAATTGAAACGGAGACGCGTTGGCCAGCGCCAAGTCAGCCGTTGCGAATTTCCCATGACGCCCGAACCTGTGGATCGTGCCGTCGATCTCGATGTCCAGATTGGTATGCCATCCTTGGTTGCATCCTGTCCCATCGCTATCGCAACCAGCCACGCTGCCCCAAGGGTTCCAGCTCTTAAAGACACCATCGATGAAACTGATCTCATAGGTGCCAGCATCGAGCGACACGGCGACACCATTGTCGATCGGTTGGGAGTCGATATCGACGACGATCGTGGCCGCACGCGCGGCGGAGAGCGACATCATGGCGGCGGCGGCCAGGGCGAACAAGTTGTGCATCACGCAACTCCCTTATAGGTTGTCGCGTAGCACAATTACACGCTATAAACAAGAGTGGAATGCATTTTACTCAATTAATTCAGCTGGTTAATTTTAACCACAAGGCGCGTTCCGCGGATGCCTGCACGCCGCAAGGGCTCTTGAGAGCCTGGTTAAATGGTGAACAAGCGCAAAAAACCGCGCCAAAAAAATGACGCGGTCGATCGGCGGTTTCAATTGTCAACGACCAGCGGACACGACCGCTCAGCGGGCTTCAGCCCTGGCGTGCCTTAAAGCGGCGCTGGGTTTTGTTGATCACGTAGATGCGGCCCTTGCGGCGCACCACACGGCAATCGCGGTGGCGGTTCTTGAGTGACTTGATTGAGCTGCGGACTTTCATCGAGATTCTCGCGCGTAAGAAGACGTGGATCGAAGAGCGGCTCATGACCGCAAACAGACGCTGAAGTCAACGTTCGAACAGCGTCGCTTGAGCCTTTGGCGGCTTCTTTTTGGCGGGCTTCCTGGTGACCTTGCCAGACACTGTTGCTGTCACCGGGGCATCGGCAAAGGTGATCGTGATCTCGTCCGCCTTTTTTGCCTCCTTCGCCCTCTTGATCAACGATCCGTCTGGAGCACTCACCAGGGCAAAACCTCGGTCCAAAACACCGCGGTAGCTCACCGACGTTAGCAGACGGCCCGCCTGCTCGATCGATGCGGCCACGGCATCAAGGCGTGAGCGAACAAGACCGATCGGCAAGCGCTGGTCGGAAAGCCGCCGCGTCTGTTGCCCCTGCCTTTGCTTCATCGCGGTGACGAGCCGATCACGAAAGGTCATCAGCCGATCTGCCCTTCGCTGCGAATCGCCGCGCAACAGACTGGGGTTCAGCCGAGGCGCAACGCGGCCAAGCTGGAGCTCGCGCGCAGCCAACGACCGACGGGCAGCATTCCTTAGCTGCTCATCCGCTCGATCGAGCCGCTGAACCGCAGGCTCAATCAACGTGCCAGGAGCACCGAGCCCCCTTGATGCCGCCTGCACGCGCAACCGTGCGCCCTCGATTTGGGCCGTCAGCTGGCGGATCAAACGACCCTCAAGATTGGTCACATCAGAAAGAAGTTCTGTCCGTACCGGGACCGCCAGCTCTGCGGCCGCTGTTGGTGTTGGCGCACGAAGGTCGGCAGCGAAGTCGATCAAGGTGGTGTCTGTCTCATGACCAACCGCCGAGATAAGCGGGATCGGGCTAGCAGCCGCTGCACGGACGACATCTTCGTCGTTAAAGCACCAGAGATCTTCGAGGCTCCCCCCGGCCCTTGCGACAATCAGAACGTCGGGTCGCTGCTCATCGGGCAATGCGGCCAAACCTTTGATCCCGCGAACGATCTGCGCTGGCGCGCCCTCACCTTGGACAACGCTTGGCCAGACAATCATGTGGCTCGGAAAACGATCACGCAGGCGGTGGAGGATGTCGCGGATCACCGCACCCGAGGGCGACGTCACGACACCAATGCGGCGGGGCAAGCGCGGAATCGGTCGTTTCCGCTCCGGCGCGAAAAGCCCTTCATCGGCGAGCTTCTTCTTACGCTCCTCATAAAGAGCCATCAGCGCACCCGCGCCCGCAGGTGCGAGGGTGTCGATGATCAGCTGATAACGGGACTGGCCCGGAAAGGTGCTCATCCGACCGGTCGCGATCACCTCCAGCCCCTGCTCTGGTTTGACGCTCTGCCGGGCGGCGGTGCCCTTCCACATCACCGAGGAGATCACCGCCCGCTCGTCTTTCATGTCGAGATAGACGTGCCCGGACGCCGCTCGCGTGACGCGCCCCAACTCGCCCCGCACACGGACATAGCCGTAGGTGTCTTCAATGGTGCGTTTGAGTTTTCCCGACAGTTCGGAAACGGAATATTCGGGGATGTTATCGCCTGCCATGGGGTTAAGATGCGCCTGTCTGACCAAGACAGCAACACCGCCGCCCCAACCGCCGCCCCAACCGCCGCCGGCAAGGGCTGAAACCGCGCCTTAGGCAACCTCCTGCCGCGAGAGGCTAGGCCTTTCCGATTCGCCGCCCTATGATCTTTTATCTCAGGGGCGGTCCGATCAATGACAGCAAAAAGCGAGCCTTTCTTTTTCTCGATGGCGGTGCTGCTGATCGTTATCGTCATCAGCGGGTTCAGTGTTGTGTCCTTTCAACGACCAGGAGGCCCACTCGCGACACCGTTCTTCCTCCATTTTCATGGGGCAGTCTTTTTGTCCTGGTTCCTCTTGTTGGCCTTTCAGGCGCGCTTGATCGGGGCTCGTTCGTACAAGTTCCACGGCCAACTTGGTTTGATGAGCCTTGGCCTCGCGGTGGCCATCGTCATCATTGGTTATCTCGTCGTGCGGATGACCGTCCAAAAGCCCGATGGGATCATCGCGGGCCGACCCGCCCTCATCGGCGCGATCTTTCCAACCTTGGACATCATCAACTTTGCCATCGCCTATAGCCTCGGTGTTCTCAACCGGGGAAACGCCAACGCTCATAAGCGCTTGATGCTGATCGCGGCGATCATGATGATTGATGCCGCCATGGCGCGCCTTATTTTTGGCCTGGGCTTGCCCGGTACGCTGATCATCAAGGCAGAGTTCAGCCTGCTGCTCGCGATCCTCGTCTATGATCTTGTCAAGCTGCGCCGCCCTCATTGGGCGACCCTGATTGGCATGCTTCTCTATATCGCCGCGATGAGGTTCAAATTGAGCATTGATGGGGTGTCTTGGTGGCCTGCGTTTTCCCAGGCATTTTTCAGCTAGCGCGAAGCCCTTTTTGACTTGAGCTATTGAGATGGTGCACGGATCATCCAACACCGTCCCACGAACTCAACCTGATCGCCTTTGATATAGGGTGCATAGGCGTCACGGATGGCATCGGAAAGCTCGTTCAAAAGGCTCGGATCAAGATCATCTGGGTTAATCCCAAGGCGCTCGACGCTGGCAAAAAAGAGCTCAAGCTTTGAACGGGGGAACCGACAGGTGACATCATGGGCGATCAGCTCTGGACGCCCCCAACCCGCGCCCATCAGGCACGAACGCGTGTCATCAGCATTGGCCATGGAGAAAGGACCTGGTGCTGATGGATCTCGCGGCTCGAAATTGGGCAACAAAGGTGCCGCAGCCCGCGCTGCTGCGGTCATGAACTCATTGTCCTCAGGCGACCGCCAGACGATAAATCGCAAGTGCCCCTTGGTTTTGGTCGCACGTCTGAGGTTGGCAAAGGCAGCATCAGGATCAGCAAAGAACATCACGCCAAACCGTGATGCGATGACGTCATACTCTTTCTTCTTGAACCGGTGAACCGCCGCATCAGCCAAAAGAAATTCCGTACCCAGCCCAGTGGTGGCGGCACGATCACGGGCGTTGGCGAGCATAGGCTCAGAGATATCGATGCCGACGCAACGCGCCCGGGATGGAAGGTTGCGCTTGATCGCCAACGTTGTGGTTCCATTGCCGCAGCCGACGTCAAGGACGGAGCGCGGCGACAAGTGTTCCACCTCCTCGACCAAGAGTTCCTCAAATGGCTGGAGCATGCCATCAAAGAAATCCTGGGCCTCCGCCCAGGCCTTGCCCATCTCTCCGTTCCAATAGTCAAACTGCTGCTTTCGCTGGTCTTCCGTTGTCGTCATTTTTCCTATCCTCATCAAAGCAACAGCAGGAACACCCGGCCAAGCAGCCACGTCCAACGCCGTGTCCATCAGTCGCTTGAATGATTGCCTCACGTCTCTTGGGGACCTATGGTGGCACTTCAAGTTGACTTGAGGTCAAGACAAAAATGATCGACATTGCGGAATTGGCGCGACGGAGCGGATTGCGCGCATCCACGATCAGGTATTATGAGGAACGCGGATTGATCCAATCAATTGGCCGACGTGGTCTCAGGCGCACGTTTGATGAGGCCGTGATGGACCGGCTTGCGCTCATCGCTTTGGGCCGGGCGGCGGGGTTCTCTCTCGACGACATTGGCGAGATGTTTGCGAAAGGCCCCGGGTTCGAGATCGATCGCGGCAGGCTGCTCGAACGGGCCGATCAGCTTGACACGCAGATTAAGAAACTAACACTGATCCGCGATGGCCTTCGCCACACCGTCAACTGCCCTGCACCGCGGCACATCGAGTGCCCGACGTTCCAGCGGATGATGAGGGCCGCAGGGCACGGGTTGATCCCAGCACTGGAACAGCCAACCCGGCGCGCCAGTTCATCTTGACCGACCACTGATGATCAGTCAGCCCATGAAAGATCGCTACTGATCGCCGCCCGGCTCTTCAAAAAAGATGCTGGGCTGTGGAAGCGAAATGCTGGGCGCTGCGGGGTCGTAATTGGCCGCGTCTTGGGATTGCTGCATGGCCTCGGTGCCGACCTGGGCCTGGCCCTGCAATTCAAAACGGCGGACCGCCTCAGCGCGGCGACGGGCCTCAAGCTCAGCCGCGTAAAGCGCGCGCACCTCTCTTGGTACGGCATAAGGATTGGCTTGGTAGGACGAAACTGTGCTGTTGGGCACTGAACCGCGAAGGGGGCCATACCGGATTTGGCGCCGCTCGGTCCCCAGCTCTTCGGCGAACCGGTCCCAATCCTCGCCAAGATCGGCAAGTTCTGCGCGCCAACCAGAGAGAATCGCGCGGCCAGCGCATTCGCGTGCTTTGTCTTGGTCCTCAAAGACCGCATAGCAGTCGACCCCGACAAAACCCTCCGGCCGCCCCTCGCCTGCGTCGATATCCGGCAGTGCGATTGATGGGATATCAATCCCAGCTTTCGCCACCGCGATGTCTTCACCAAGATCCGCGTTCGGTGCGTCATCGCCCGCTTGCTCGCCTTCAGCATCGCCATCGGTCAGGGCATTTCCTTCCGGGATGCTCTCAACACCCATTTCCGCCTCTTCCTCGAGCACCTGTTCGGCATCATCCTCCCGCACCTCAGGGATTTGGTCGTCTTGGTCCTCGGGCGGTGAAAAGAAAGAAACCGCGACCACCCGCTGCCCTTGACCAGCATCAGGCATGCCCTTGGCGACAAAGGACTGGTAGCCGATGAAGAGCACAAAGATCAGAAGCGCGTTGAAACCCGCCGACGCGGCAAACGGCAGGGCGCGCCGCAGGCGGTGCAGCTGCCGCGCGATCTCTGGCCGCTGGCGCCACCGCCGCAGCCGCACATAAGAGCGCGCATACCGTTTTAACCTCATAGACTTCCGCATGGGGGGCCGCCTAAGGCCCGTCACGTGACTTAAGAGAAGAAAAGCCGATTTGAACATCCTGCTCATCGGCAGCGGCGGTCGCGAACATGCGCTCGCTTGGAAAATTGCGCAAAGCGCCCTTGTGAAGCGGCTCGTCTGTGCACCCGGAAACCCAGGAATGGCAAGCGTTGGTGAGTGCCGCGACGTGCCTGATCCTGTGGCCTTCGCCAAAGCTGAGGGCATCGACCTCGTGGTCGTGGGACCTGAGCAGCCCCTGGCAGAGGGTCTGGCCGATCAGCTCGAAGAGGCGGGCATTCCATGTTTCGGCCCATGCAAGGAGGCTGCCCAACTGGAGGCCTCCAAGGCCTTCACCAAAGAACTTTGCATCGAAGCGGGCATTCCCACCGGCCGGTATGGGCATTTTAAGGATGCAGAGGAGGCGTCCAGTTTCCTCGAGACCTTCGAGCCGCCTTACGTGGTGAAGGCCGACGGCCTAGCCGCGGGTAAAGGCGTGGTGATCGCCGAGACACTCGAAGATGCCCGCGCCGCGGTCTCGACCCTCCTTCCCCTTTCCGGCAGCCTGGTCATCGAAGAGTTTCTCCATGGCCGTGAGATGAGCGTTTTTGCCATCTCCGACGGCGAGCGGGTCGTCCGGTTTGGCAGTGCCCAGGATTACAAACGCGCCTTTGATGGGGATGAGGGGCCGAACACCGGCGGCATGGGCTGCATCTCCCCGCCTCCCCATTTTTCCAAAGAGCTCGAAGATCAGGCCTATGCAACGATCATTGAGCCGACGATCAAAGCCCTCAAAGCGCGGGGGATCACCTATCGCGGTGTCCTCTATGCGGGTCTGATGATCACGGACACAGGTCCGCAATTGCTGGAATACAATTGCCGGTTTGGTGATCCCGAATGCCAGCTTTTGATGCGCCGTCTGACGTCGGACTTGGTGCCTGTGCTGCTCGCTGCCGCACAAGGAACACTTGGTGATCAAGAGATCTCGTGGACAGATCAAGCCGGTACACTGATCACCTATGCCGCCAAGGGCTATCCTGGCGACTATCAGAAAGGGTCGGAGATCGAAGGCATCGAAAAGGCCGAGGCCGAAGACAGCGTTGTCGTCTTCCACGCAGGCACGACCCTTGAAGGAGAGACGCTCACCGCTGTGGGCGGACGGGTCTTGTCCGTTACCGCGCTCGGGAGCAATCCAGAGGAAGCACGGTCTCGCGCCTATCGCGGCGCCGGCGCGATCACCTGGCCTCAAGGGTTCTACCGATCCGATATTGGCGCATGATGCGGGTCGCGGTGTTCAGAGACGCCCTGGTCACCGCCTTGGTGGTCGGACCAGTCCTTATTGCGATCAATTACGGTGACCTCATGCTCGACGGTCGGGACCTGCCGGTCGGCAAAATGGCTCTCACCATGATCGTGCCCTTTCTCGTTGCCTCGTTTTCAGGCATGCGCGCAGCGTTGCGGCAACAGCGCAGCGGGACTAACGCAGGCCAAACATCATCAGTGGCCACACCCCGGAGAAAGATGCCATGAAGATCTTCATCGATACCGCTGACACCGACGAGCTGAGAGCGGCCTTTGCCACCGGGCTGGTCGATGGCTGCACCACCAACCCTTCACTGATCGCCAAAGCGGGTCGCGATTTCAAAGAGGTGATTGCTGAGATCTGCGACATGACCGACGGCCCGGTCTCCGCGGAGGTGGCATCGACGGAAGCCGAGGTGATGGAGAAAGAAGGTCGCCTCCTTTCTCAAATCGCTCGCAATGTGGTCGTCAAGCTACCGCTCACGTGGGATGGCCTTAAGGTTTGCCGCGCACTGACGGATGATGGCATCGATACCAATGTCACCCTCTGCTTTTCCGCCACCCAAGCCTGGCTCGCGGCAAAAGCTGGCGCGACCTACATCTCGCCCTTCATCGGACGGCTCGACGATATCGGTGTTGATGGGATGGATCTCATCGGCGAGATCCGCGCGCTTTACGACGCGCAAGACTATGACACCCAGATCCTCGCAGCATCCATCCGCGGCCCACAGCACGTGAAACAGAGCGCTCTTCTTGGTGCTGATGTGGCGACCATTCCGCCGAAGGTCTTTGGTCAACTGCTGAGCCATCCGCTGACGGACAAAGGCCTCGATGCGTTCGTCGCCGATTGGGCCAAAACGGGACAATCAATCCTCTAAACAAAAAACCCTCCTCCGGAGGGAGGAGGGTTTGAGCGCCGGAGATGTCTTACGGGGTGAGGTCCCGGCGCCCGCGTTCAAGAAGCGTTACTGACCGGCGACCACATAGCTGCCGGTGTGGATCGACGACACGCGGGTATCGCCAAGATTGGAGACCATCGAGTCCACAAGCTCGCTGCTGCATGACGACAATTGGCTCATGCGGCGCGTTTTGGAGAGATCGTTGCGGCAAGCGCTACGCGCAGCATCTTGCATCTCTTGGTAAACAACTTGACGGCCAGCTTTGGTATCAAGCAGGTCCTTGTCGATACGAACACTGACGTCTTGGGCAAACGCTGGTGCAGCAGCGATAACAAGGGCAGTTGCGGTGGCAATAACAGTCTTCATCATGATCTTCCTTCCTTTACGATCAAGTCTTCAGTGTCCGTCCCGGGCACGAGGCAGGGTCC
>JBCCBY010000037.1:0-15660 GCA_039033795.1 Pseudomonadota bacterium
GCGGCGACGTCTTGATCGATTTTTCCTGTTTCACGATCCCAGAGTTGGCGCGGGTAACCATCATCTCCCATCGGAGAATAAACAGCTTCCCAGATATCGAATTGATCACCTGATCGGTTCTTGTCTCCCAGTGCGCTCTCGTAGCGGCTAAAGTCTTTGATTGTCGCGTTGAGGTGCCCAAGATAGTTTCTGTGCCCCGGTCTTAGGATACGACCAAATGTGCCTTCGCGGTAATAGGCGTTATCGTCCTCATAGATATTAATGCTCATATAGGCACGAAAATCGATCGGGTCAGGACAAGCGATATAGGCGCCGTTGTAATCGTCAGGATAGAAGACCTGTGCAGCCATTGCCTCCCAGCCGCCGGTTGACCCACCATACATGAAACGTGCCCATGGCTCGCCCAAACCGCGGAACGTTTCTTCGATAAAGGGCACTAGCTCATAGGTGATCGCGTCCCCGTAGGGGCCTAGGTTGGCGGAATTCACCGCATAGGAATCATCATAGTAGGGGTTTGCATGCTGCACCTCGATGATGATGACGCGAGGAAACTCTTCGCTTATCCAATCTTTGTAAAGAGTATGCGCTTCTTCCTGAACCGTTCGGTTGTAGCAGTCCAAGTCAAAACGAGCGGAGTATTCACACGCAAGGTCTGGGTCTGGTGGCTCCGGTCTGAACCCGCCGAAGTCTGCTGCATAATGGCCATGAAAGATGATCAGCGGGTAGCGCGCGTCGGGATTGTCTTCATATCCATGAGGCAGAAGCACATGGGCGCCCAGTTTCATTTCCCGGCCCCAGAACGCACTCAGGCGCTCACTGACGATTTCCACGTGCTTGATATATTCGGTGTCAGCCGGCGGAGTGATCTCGGGATTAATATTGTCAAAGGCTAGACTGATGGTGTCGCTTTGGCCGGCCGAGATGGTGATCGGTTTTGGGGTGGAGACCAGATTTCCAGGCTCGCGCCGCCAATTCTGACCTGCTGCCCAAGAGGCGGGTAGGCTGACGGTCTTACCGTTGGCGAGCGTGTAGTCATCATACCGGTTGAAGACAGCCTGGGCGGTATAAGTGCCAGGCGGAACGTCGGCTAACGAACGAATAGGATAGCCAACGGCGCTATCGTCAAGCGAAAGTGTGTCGCCTAAACGTGCGCCTTGGACGTTCATACCGAAAATCTGCGGTCCATCGAACCGGTAGCTGGTTTGAAAGCGTGGTTCTGGCTCATCCTCGCTGGCGAGGATGAGGAGCAACCGGCCATCGAGGTCGACGTTTTCTGGTCCCGCGGCAATCGTCACCTCGAACCTCGGGGCCTCCTGATCGGCAGCAGAGGATATCGCGCGGTCACCATCAGCGTCGGCGTTGCCGGTCTGTGGCCCGCAACCAGCAACGCTGAACGCCAGCGTGGCCAGACACATAAAAAGCAATCGATGTGTGGAAGCGGCCATGTCAATGACTCCGGCAATAAGGGTTTTACGAGGCTGATGCACCACAAGGACCGTGCGTTGCTCCTCGCATGCTGTACACTCTCTTTTGCATCATTCGGGAAAGATGCTCGCTGGCGCCGCGGCTGCAAAAACAGACGCGTCCAATAAAGTGTGTGGTAACGCTAATGCAATCATAGGTGGTTAGGCAGAGGACACCGTCAACGTTTGGTCTGCCTGATGTCTTCGACTTCCCCTCGTTCTTTGTTCCCTCTTGCCCCGGTCGCGTTAGCGGCCCTGATCGCGGTTTGCGCCGCTGCCGTGGTCCCAGGCGCTCTTATCGCCATGGCGATCGGTTTTGGTTTGGTGCTGACGGGCACGGCGGTTTCCGCGCTGATGGTGGGACGCCTGGCTGCGTCTGACTTGGCTGACCCAATCGGCCAGGATGTCGACGATCATCCTTCCGCGTCCGAGGCTTCGTTGGGCGGGCCGACGGAAGCGGTCTCCGCAGACGAACCTGTCCGGGAAACGCTTAATTTCGTTGGGCTCGAAGTCCCTTGTTTCTTGGTGAAAAGAAACGGGTCGGTGAGTCAGATTAGCCGCGGGTTCGATGTTTTTGCTGATACCCAAGGAGCTGCGCTGCAGCTCCCCAGACGAGGGCATGCAGCGGCAGAGGAACTGCTCCAACGGGCCCGCTTCCGTTCTGACACGTCCGGCTCCCTCCAAGTCACGTGCCATGGACGCGACCTGACCGTGCTCGCCTTGCCATTGCCAGGTTACGGAACCTTGGCGGTCGTCATTGAGGAGCATCAAAAGCGCGACAGCGGAAGCGCAATGACCGTGCGGCTGACCGCAGGCGGACAGATTGTCGAGGCGAGCCCAGCTTTCGCAGCCGCCATCGGGCGAGCGCCCGAAGATCTCGTCCAAACCTCCATCAGCAGCCATGCGCCAAGCGGCCGCTCGAAGGATGAGGCCATCACCCAAAACCATCGCGGTCTTGTTTTGGATATCGCGACCCCGGGCGGCGAGGTCAGACGTTTGGCGTTGGCCTTCGACAGCGGCGCTGCGGGCGGCGAGGGGCGTCTCGCCCATGCCATTGATCTCACCGCTGTTGCGCCGGAGATGGTGGTGGAAACATCGCGCTTCCGTGCACTATCAGCTGCGCTATCAATAGCGGTGACGGATGGCCGCGGTCACGTCACATGGCTCAATGAGAGGTTTTCGCGCGATTTCGGTTTGTCGCCGGATGATGTGCTCCAAAAGGCGCAGTCAACGTTCGTCAATTCCGCGGGCCCTGATCATCAGATCACGATCAAGACAAAAAGCGGAGAGCTTCGACCGGTCAAGAGCATGGAAGCGCCATTTGATGATGGCGCCGGCAACGGATCCCTCCGGGTGTTCGCAGAGCTCACTGCTCAAGAAAGTGGCCAGTCCGGACAAATGGACGAACTCAAAGCTGAACGGGATGGTCTCCACAGTCTGGTTGCGTCCCTTGGCAAAACGCTCGCCAAATCGAACACTGGTGATGCGTTGCCATTGCTCGCTCAGCCCTATCCAGATGAGCATAAAGAAATCTGTACACAGTTTAATAAACTTGTGAATCTCTTGAATGTTACCCGTTCAAGCCTGGCGCGCACCGTTGAACCTATCAACCTAAAAGCCGGTGTGATTGAATCAGCTGCTCAGGAGATGGCCGAGAGAACGGAAAGTCAGGCAGCAACGCTTGAACAATCATCGACCGCGCTTGAGCAATTGTCTGGCAATCTTCGCAGTGCTGCTCAAAAGACCAGCGATATCGAGCGTGAGATACAAGTCGCGCAGAGCTCTGCCCGTGAGGGGGAATCGGTCGTCAAAGATGCTGTTTCTGCCATGGGTGAAATTTCAACGTCATCTGATGAAATCTCACAAATCATTGGATTGATTGATGATATTGCTTTCCAAACGAACCTCCTTGCACTCAATGCAGGCGTGGAAGCAGCCCGCGCGGGCGATGCAGGCCGGGGGTTTGCCGTTGTCGCGTCGGAGGTGCGGGCCCTAGCGCAGCGGTCCTCTGACGCTGCCAAACAAATCAAAGACCTCATCTCAAAGAGTGCGCAGGAGGTCAGTCATGGCGTTGATTTGGTCGACAAGACCGGTGCGGTTCTTGAGGGCATCGTTAATGCTATTGACGGCATCACTGCCCGCTTTGTTGAGATCAATGCATCGGCCAAAGAGCAAGCTGAAGGCTTAGCGGAAGTCACAACCGCAGTATCTGATCTCGATCAAGTGACTCAGCAAAATGCAGCGATGGCTGAGGAAAACATCGCTGTTGGCCGAGAGCTCCGCGAAGGCATCGCAAATCTCGCAGCACTCGGATCGAACAAGTCACTTCGTCCTTCCCAGGATCGGTCTCCAGCTCCTTCGAGGGGGAGAAGCACACCTAGCCAGCCGCGTAAGAACGTGTCTCCCAATTCGCGGACGAGAGCTTCGTCCCCTGCGACACAGCCGCGTACGGTTAAACAACAACAGGCACAGGCCGCCTCCGCAGCGGCCGAATTGGTCCCTGCTGCAGCCAGCGGTGATGCGTTTGACGACGACTGGGCGGATTTTTAAATCATGACGACATCGGCTTCTACCCAAAATCGCAGAAACCCAACGATCCGTGTCGGGATAGTAGATGACAGCTCAGTCATGAGAGCATTAATTCGACGATCGCTTGAAGCAGAAGGCGACTTTACCATCGTGGGTGAAGCTGGTGATCCGTATGAGGCGCGATCAATGATTAAAGCGACGTCGCCGGACGTCGTCACCTTGGACATCGAAATGCCCCGCATGAACGGGCTCGAATTTTTGCAAAAAATCATGACACTCAGGCCCATGCCTGTGATTATGGTCTCAACGCTGACAGAAGCAGGTGCAAACGCGACGATCGAGGCGCTTGCCCTCGGAGCCGTCGATTGCATCGCCAAGCCGGGCCCTGATCACCAAGGCAGTTTTGGTTTGCTCCCTCGCAAGGTCAGGGCCGCTGCCTCAGCGCGTTTGCCGTCTCCTCAACGACCTGCATCCCGTCCACGCGTTCAATCGGGGCGGCGTTACCAGCGGGTTATCGGCATTGGCGCTTCAACCGGGGGAGTCGAGGCGCTCTTAAGGACTATTCCACTATTTCCACCAGATGCTCCGCCCACCGTTATTGTTCAACATATGCCGCGCGCATTCACCAAGAGCTTTGCTGAGCGGCTGAACGCACGAAGTGCGGTCACGGTGACCGAGGCAATGGAAGGAGATGTGCTAAGAGCGGGGCACGTCTATGTCGCGCCTGGCTCGGACACGCACCTCACCATCAAGCATGGTCCTCAAGCGCGTTGCCAATTGGTCAGCGGTGATCCGGTCAGTGGTCATCGCCCCTCGATCGATGTTATGTTCCAATCACTTTGTCAGGGTGCACCCCATAGTGTGGGATGTCTTCTAACTGGCATGGGACGTGATGGCGCTCAAGGGCTCAAGGCTCTCTATGAGCTTGGTTGCCCGACGGTGGTCCAAGATGAAGACACGTCGGTGGTTTTTGGAATGCCTCGCGCTGCATGGGAAGCCAACGCTTGTGACAGACTGACACCGATCGATGCGATCGCCGAAACAGTTCTCAGTTGTGCGGCGCAGGACACCGTTTCATCATGAACCGGTCAGCGAGCTCCGTTTACGTTCCCCAAGGACATTTTGAGGTGATCAGCACACCATCCGCCTATACAACAGCGGTCCTAGGATCATGTGTGGCGGCGTGCCTTTGGGATGAGCATATGCATGTTGGCGGCATGAACCACTTGTTGCTTCCACCAGAGGCGGCGAGTGATAGTGGTGTCAATTTGATGGAGCTGCTGATCAACAATGTTCTTAAAAGTGGTGCTCGCAAGAAGCAGCTAAAAGTGAAACTCTTCGGCGGATCACGGATGATTAACACTGCTTCCGATATTGGTGCCCGCAACGCCGAATTTGCTAGAGAGTTTTTTGGCTTTGAAGGTATTGATATTATTGCTGAAAGCCTTGGAGGAGATAAGGCAAGAAGGATTCAGTTTTGGCCAGCAACAGGAAAAGCCCGTATGCGGTTTGTCTCTGATGAAACGATCGAGAAACCTGCTCCGCCGCGGCCAAAACCGGTCGAGCCCGTCGGCGATATCGATCTTTTTTAAGACGCGGTTCGCACCTAGAAGAGATCGACTTCGGATACGGTGCTAGGTGTTAAGGCAAGACTGACTTCAACAAGTCGTTGGAGAAGATCGTATGGTTTGACCTTGTCAATCAATGACTGGCGGCTGACTGTGTCGGCCATGTCGGTTTGCGCCAGCAGGCACTCGATAAATGTGGCCATCCCTTCAAGGTATTGCGTCAGCATGTCGAGGTTTTGCAAGGTCATGTTGTCGGCATCAACGGCCGCGCCTGCTAGTCGGCCAGCTGTTTCCTCGACCTCACGACTGACCACTGCCAACCTTCGCAATTCCTCCGGAAAGGCACGCAACGCTTCGGCGGCCGGCAAGTCGTGCGCGTTGTGAAGGTCCGCAGGGGATGTTGTTTCCGTCATGACCTATGAACCAATCCGCTGATAGGTGGTGATGCCGACTGGGCTGAGGTGATCGAGAGCGGGGCCTTTGACGCGCTCTGAATGGCCAATATACAGACGTCCCTCAGGCTCGAGATATTTGGTAAATTGCGACCACATTTGGTTGGTAAGATCAGCACCAAAATAGATGACAACGTTGCGGCAGAATATTGTGGCAAATCGACCTTTGAACGGCCATGCCTGAATTAAGTTCAGCTTACGAACAGTGATCAGCTGCTTAATCGACTCACAGACTTCCACAGTTTCGTCATCAACGTCGCGAAACTTAGACCTGTGATGCGCAGGTATTTCACTATCGATTTGTTCCCGTGGATACTGTCCTGCGATTGCTTTGTTCAAACATCCATGATCAATGTCCGTCGCCAGGATCTTAAAGTCGTATGATGCTGCATCCTTGAAATGCTTATGAACAACAAGTGCTAAGCTGTAGGGCTCAGCACCTATCGAGCAGCCTGCGGACCAAATGCGAATGCGCTCACCTGATCGAGCACGCTCGACAAGCGACGGCAGAATGGCGTTTTCAAAGTCGTCGAAGTGATGCTGCTCCCGGAAGAAAGCCGTAACATTCGTCGTCAGAACATTGATTAACTCCTTGTACTCGGTCCGACCGTCGGCGGCGTTCAGGAAAGCGAGGTAGTCTTCGAAGGAGTTAATCGAAAGTGCTTTGAGACGCTTTGATAGTCTCGAGCCCACCATCAAGATTTTTGATGCTTGCAGCTGTATCCCGGCTTCGCGTTCGACAATAGCCGCGATAGACTGGAAAACAGAAAGGCTCAAGTTTTCTGGCTGCCGCGCTGAGCCAGGATCCAATTGATGAGCGGCAGCGCCGCTGTTAAGCTGCATGCTCGACTCGGGGTTCAAGGATTTGATCTGTTGCGACGAGTTGGATCATACGCTCTTCCACGGTCGCGACGCAGGCGATGAACTGGCGTAATTCCTCGGACGGAATATCAGGAGTAGGCAAAAATTGCTCTGATGCCACAGCCAAAATATCGGAGACAGCATCGACCAATAGACCGATCAAACGGCCACCTTCTTCGATGACTATGATCACATTGTTCCGACTACCATCGGTCCCCTGCATACCCAGCCGTGCTGCAAGGTCGACAACTGGCACAACGGCTCCACGCAAATTGATCACACCCCGGACATAAGAGGGTGAGTTTGGAAGCTGCGTTGTTCGCGTTGAGCTTCTGATCTCGCGAACGACCATGATATCAACGCTGTAATCCTCTTCGCCCAGTCGAAAAGCGACGAGTTTTCGTGCCTCAAATGTTTCATGTGTGGTCGCATTGGTCATCGTGGTCGATCCTCTGGTCAGGCGACTTGTCCCAAAGACAGTGCTGCTGTCTTGGTTCCTTCAACAAGTTCATCGGTATCAAGAATAAGTGCTGTCGATCCATCACCCAGGATTGTGGCCGCGGCGATCCCTATGACGTCCCCGTAATTGTCGTCCAGACCTTTGATCACCACTTGCCGTTGATCGACAATATCATCGACGATGAGGGCGGCACGTCCTCCATCCTCTGACTCAATCAGCAACGTGACATGATCAGTAATTTGATCAACGCGCTCGCGGTAACCAAAATGCTCGCCGACATCGACGACAGGGACCAGGTTTCCTCGGATGGACAGCACCGCTTCTTTACCGCCGATGGCTACAATTTGATCCGTTGCAGGCTTATGTGTTTCCACGATGGCTGTCAGCGGGATGACAACAGTGTGTTGGTCGACTTGTACGATCATTCCATCAAGGACAGCGAGGGTCAGAGGAAGACTGATCGAAAATGATGTGCCACGTCCTGGGTCTGAACTGATCGAGATTCGACCCCCAAGGGCTTGAATAGACTTTTTGACCACATCCATTCCAACACCGCGTCCAGACAAATTGGTCACGGCTGACGCGGTTGAAAACCCGGGCGCGAAAAGCAGTTGGTCGATCTCACCATTTGAGAGATTGGCATCCTCAGTGATCAATCCTTTTTCCACTGCCTTTGATCGGACCTTGGCGCGGTTAATCCCTCCGCCATCGTCTGATACCTCGATGACCACTCGGCCTGATCTGTGTGCTGCGTTGAGGGATACAGTGCCGACCTCACTTTTGCCTTGCTCAACCCGCTTATCACTTGGTTCAATACCATGATCGATGGCGTTACGGATCATATGTGTCAGAGGATCAGATAACCGTTCAATCACGGTGCGGTCGACCTCCGTTGAATCGCCGTTCACCTGGAGCCTGACGCTTTTTTCGGCTGCTGCTGAGGCTTCGCGGGAAATTCTCTGCATCCGCTGAAAAAGAGGTTTAAGGGGCTGTGTACGGAGCGACATGACACACTCTTGAAGCTCTCGCGTCAGCTGCTTGAACTCTTCCATCGCGTTGGCGGCTGTGACTTCCGCATCCTCCGAGGACTTCTCAACGCTTTCGGAGAGGCCCGCTTGTGTCACCACCAACTCACCAACAAGGTTCACAAGGCGGTCAACACGATTGACGTCGACCCTGACTGTTGCGCGGGACGCGGAAGCTTGTTGGGTGTTCGCCGCCTTTGTGCTGCGATCTGGCTCAGAGGAAGGCTTTTTTTCCTTGGCCTCAGGCGCCGCGGGCTCTTGCTTTTCATCCTCAGCGGGGGTTGGGGACAACGCCTCTTTGGATGCCAACTCTTCAGTCTCAGGAGAGTCGACTGCCTCAGTGACAGGCTGAACGATTGAAATCTTCAGGTCACATTCTGTGTCGACGAAGTCAAAGATGTCTTCAATCGCAGGTTGGTCTTGCTCGGTTTCAAGGTTGGCTTCGATGGTGAAAAAATGCTGCTCAAGCGAGAGATCATCGATTGTGGGTATACCATCAAGAAGAGCTCGGGTCTTGATTTCTCCCAACTCGGCCAATGCCCGGAGGAGCAAAGTGAGTTCACTGCCATGGGCGAAAAGCTCAGCATGGGGTTTTATCTCAAGTGCGAATGAGCGCTTCCCAGGAGCTTCCGGTTCAAGGAAATCCATGGCGATCGGCTCTGCGACATAGGTTGGTTCGTCGTCATCGCTCGCTCCACCCCCTATCGGGAGAGGCTCAAACGTGGCCTCGTCTTCGTCATCTTGCGCTGCCGCGACGTCTGGTGTCGGTTCAGGGGACGGAGCAGGGGCACCGCCCGTGCTAAGGGCTATGAGCTCTTTAAGCAGTTCTCTGGAATCATCAGTCAACCCATCTTCACCAGCCTGGGCCGTGCTGACGAGGTCAGAGAGCACATCACCAGAGCGAAGCGGGACGTCCATCACAGATTGATCAGCATCAAGCTTATCAGAGCGGACGAGGTCGAGGACGTTCTCGAACTTATGCGCAAATTCCACGAGAGCATCAAGTGCGAAGGCGCCTGCACCGCCCTTAATTGAGTGCACCGCGCGGAAAACTGCGTTGACGGTTTCTCCGTCACTGGTTCCATCGCTCATCGCAATGAGGCCAGCTTCTAGTGTTTCCAAGAGTTCTTCGCACTCAATGAAAAACGTCTCGCGAATTTCCTCCATCGGATCCATGGCTGACTCCTAGGCAATCAATTTACGAAGTGCACCGACAAGCTTGGTCTGGTCAAAAGGCTTAACGATCCAGCCCGTGGCGCCGGCAAGTTTGGCGCGAAGCTTAAGGTCATCAGCGCTCTCTGTGGTCAGAACCAGCACCGGTGTTGTGGCGTGTCGCTCGTGATTTCTGACGCCTTCAATGACGCCAAAGCCGTCAAGCCTTGGCATATTGATATCGGTGATTACGGCGTCGGGTTCTGTTTGATCGAGCTGTTCGAGTCCATCGATACCATCCTCACCCAGAATGACATTGAACCCTGCTGAGGTTAATGCAGCATTCAACATACTGCGCATCGTTCGCGAGTCGTCAATGGCGAGGATAGTTGGTTTAAGATCAGTCATGGTGCAGATATATCCTCCATGCTGAGTCCCAAGAGGGCGAGGTCCTTGAGAAAACTCTCTGATGGATCTTTGATTTCGAAGTGTAACCCGTCAGCAGCCCAGCTTTTTGCTGTTGAAGCGAACAGCGCCGCACCTTGGGCGCCCAGGAGATCAACCTCATCCGCCTGTACAACCAAGGGAGCACCTCGGGAGAGCCGAATGTCAGCATGCAACGTCGAGACGGCTCGTGCATCGATGCGTCTCGGCAGAGAGATCGTTGGTGGTTTCGCCGCCAATTCGTTTGGCGATTCGTTATTGTCTGGGTCAAGAGATAATGGCATCAGATTGATCCGGATGGCGAGAGCTAAGGGGTTGAGAAAGAAGCAGCATGATGGAGCTCGGGGTTAAAGCTTGCCGCAAACGGCTTCGATGCATTTCCGCATCTGGTCGGTGTTGAAGGGTTTTTTGAGGAAGTTGTTCATTCCAAGCTTCCGTCCCCGATCGAGAACATCTGCACTCGCTCGACCAGAAATCAGAATAAAGCCGATTTTGCTGGTCACACGGTTTGTACGCAGACCTTCAAGCAGTTTGAGGCCATCCATTTTAGGCATTTCGAAGTCGGAAATGACGAGATGACATGGATTGGCGGCAAGGGAACGAAGCGCAGTCTCTCCGTCTTTCAGGTAGTCGTAATTGGTGATCCCTATCTGATCGAGACTCATGGTGATCAGCCCACGGCTGGCAGCCATATCGTCAACAACCATGACCCTCATTGTGTCTTTCAAGCCCATGGTGAACCTTTCGCGATCAGCAAACTGATGAACGTATTCTGAAGAGAGATCGCTGCTGCGGTTTCGCAAAGCGGCACTCAACCATAGGTGGTTATATCAAGTGCGTCGTTAAGAAAGTATGTCGCCAATCCAGCGAAGCTATTCCGAACGCCAGAAAAGCAAAGAACAGTTTCTTAGGAAACACTTGTTAAGCACAACCATAGCGATTGGCGCGGGTAGTCAATAGGACGTCCGTATCAGTTGCATTAGGGTCAGTGTGATGACCTTGCTACCAAAACTCTAGTTCTGAACGCAGGAAGATTAGAATGCCGCTCAAGTATAGACTGTCCATCATCGCAGGCTTCCCACTGCTGTGCTTGCTTGCTTTTGCCTTCATGTTGTTTTCTGACGCGCGTCGGGACCTCAATGCCGCAAGAGATGCATATCTTGCGGTCGAGAATTTCTCCGTCTCTAGTGCTCTTATCACTGAGCTTCAAAAGGAACGGGGGATGAGCGCCGCTTATCTTGGTTCTGGCGGTACCAAATTCCGCGATCGACTGGCTACGCAAAGAGCTGCCACTGATGAGGTGATTGAGCGGTTCACTGCGGCCTTTCCCGATGACGATAAGGCGGTGAGTGACGCGACCAAGGCTTTATCCGGTATCTATCAGCTTCGTACCGATATTGACCGGGTCGAGATAGAAACAGATGAAGCAGTTCGTCAGTACAGCGGCCTTGTCGACGCTAAACTGAACCTCGTCAATCACAGCGTTGACGGGCTGATGGAGCACGGCTTTGGTGATGCACCAACGAGCTATATTGCCATTTTGCGTGCGAAAGAAATGGCTGGACTCGAGCGGGCAATGGGCGCCACGGGTTTTGCCGCTGGTGTGTTCGAGCCAAGCGTTTACAGCCAGTTTGTCTACTTTAGGGGTGGCCAGGCCGAAGCCATCGGACCGGCGCTCCAATCAGGGTCGGCGCGGGTGCGCAACATGGTGGCGAGCCTCCTCGATGGTGTTGAGGCCCAACGGGTGGTTGATCTTCGTCGGGCCGCTGATCGCAGCCTCGGCGGCGAGCCGCTCCCTCAGTCCTTCGCAGAAGAATGGTGGGATGCATCCACGAAAAGGATTGAAGCCTTTTCGGGCGTCACCGCAGAAATTCTCGAAGCCCTCAAAACCCGCGGATCCGACATCAACAGTGCAGCGATGAAGCGATTGATTTTCGTGTCCTTGGTGACCGCAGCAAGTTGCTTGCTCACGATCGCGGCCGCTGTCTATTCAGTGTTTAGGCTGATCGGTTTGATGGGCGGGGTTGCAGGTAACCTCGATAAAATTCTCGCAAGTGAGTTTGATTTCGAGGTCAAAGGAGTGACGCGTCCTGATGAAGTGGGTCAGATTGCACGATCGCTGGTCAAGGTCCGTGATGAACTGAAATCAGCCGAGCGAGCTCATTACGAGGCCGTTTTTAAAGGGGCGGGATTTGAAGGCACGTCGACCGCCATGATGATCATAAACCGCGATTTTGAAATCGTCTACCTCAACAAATCATCGCATGAGTTTTTTAATACCCACAGCGATGTTCTGAAGGCAGAGTTTCCCCAATTCGATGCGAAATCCATGGTCGGAACCTGTATCGATGTCTTCCATAAAGCGCCAGAACATCAACGCCGCCTGTTGGCTGATCCCACCAATCTTCCCTTGGAAAGCGAGCTGTTGATTGGTGATATGCGTGTTCTGATCAATGTGGCGGCAGCCTACGATGGTGAGGGCGCCTATGTTGGCAACGTGCTTGAATGGACTGACGTGACGACAATTCGTCTCAATGAGGGTATCTTGCGAGCGATCGATGATACCCAGGCCTTGATCCAGTTCGATCTTAAAGGCAATGTTCTTGGTGCAAACAAAAACTTCCTTCAAGCGATGGGGTACACGAAGTCAGATCTCGAAGGCCTGCACCATACCGCCTTCTGTGCGCAAGAGTTTGCTCAATCGCCAGAGTACACGGATCTATGGCGACGCTTAAACGATGGTGATTACTTCGCTTCCCGTATTGAGCGTCGAACCAAATCGGGTCAACCAATCTTCCTGGATGCAAGTTACAACCCTGTCCTTGATTCCAATGGACGTGCTTTTAAGATCGTCAAAATCGGTGTTGATGCGACCACCGATGAACTTGCGCGTCGCGAAGCTGACGTCGAACGACAGCAGCGTGCAAAAGACTTGGCGCTCGTGGTCGACGAATTGGCCGCGGGCTTGTCGCGGATCTCTGTCGGTGACTTTTCCAAGCGGATCGATGCAGCGTTTGCTGAGGAATATGTTGCTCTCAAGACAGACTTTAATGAAGCTGTTGATAAACTTGCGAAAGCAACAGCGGATCAAGAAGAGACCAAAGCCGCCCAAAGTCTCGTGGTCTCGCACTTGGAGGACGCACTGATGCGGCTGTCTCAAGGTGATCTTTCGGTCCGCTTGGCGCAGCCGTTTGCCGCTGAATACGAAGGGATGCGGGACAACTTTAACCGTGCCCTTGGTAGCCTGATGGATGCCATGGGCTCCGTGCTTGATACAGAGCGGGAGCTCAACGATGGAACCATTGAAGTCAGTCGTGCAACGGACAATCTTTCGCAGCGGACGGAGCAACAGGCTGCAACGCTTGAGCAGACAACCGCAACAATCACTGAGATCACCGCCACGGTCGCGCAAAGCGCAGACGGTGCTAAGGATGTCAACCGTATTGTGAAAGAGACCGAGGACCGCAGTCGTCAAAGTGGCCAGGTCGTCCAGGACGCTGTCGTCGCGATGGGCCAAATCGAGGAGTCCTCAGCGGAGATATCTTCAATCATCAACGTGATTGATGATATCGCTTTCCAAACCAACCTCCTTGCACTGAATGCAGGGGTTGAAGCGGCAAGAGCCGGCGATGCAGGTCGGGGGTTTGCGGTTGTGGCGCAAGAGGTCCGCGGGCTGGCGCAGCGCTGTACCGGCGCGGCGAAAGAGATCAAGGCTCTTATCTCGACAAGCTCCGACAACGTATCGAGCGGCGTGGCGCTTGTGAACTCCACAGGCGAGGCTCTCGGGGACATTGTCGAACGTATCGGTAAGATCAGTGCACTGGCGAGTGATATTGCGACCTCGGCTGAAGAGCAATCCATTGCGCTTCAAGAGGTATCCAAAGCTGTCAGCGAACTTGATTCGGTGACCCAACAAAACGCGGCAATGGTCGAGGAGACCACCGCAGCAAGCCACTCAATGCGTGATAACGCGATGCGCCTTGCTGAATTGATGGCGCAATTCCGTCTCGATGGCGAGGATGCCGGCGGTGAGTCGTTCGATGGCGACTTGAGCATGGCGAGCTAGCGGATTGCCCAGAGCAACAGCTGATTGTTCTCGGCGAACGCGCCACGCTATATTTTGATCGAATTTAACGCCGACGACCACAGGTCGTCGGCTTATGGCGTTGCGCGCGTCGCGCTTCTCTCCGTCTTGGCGTTCCCGTCGCATCATGGTCTAGTGCCAAGGCCGCGTCGGTGAGTTGTCGCCTCTACGTTTATGTTCGATCTTTTCGTTACCTTGTTCTCTTGTCTCGTTTTCATGGGCGGCGTCGCTTATGTGAGCTACCGCAAGACGCGGGGTGAAGCGTCGAGTAAGGACGGCTATTTTCTCGCCGGAAGAGGGCTTTCGGCGCCCTTTATCGCGGGATCGCTTCTTCTGACCAATCTTTCGGCAGAGCAGCTTATTGGTCTTAATGGCTCGGCTTACGGATCAAATCTTTCGAGCATGGGCTGGGAGGTCACCGCAGCCATCGCGTCGGTGGCCATGGCTTTCATTTTCCTGCCGCGTTACATGGCCGGTGCGTTTACGACGCTTCCTGAGTTTTTGAACGAGCGCTTTGACGCCGACGTTCGGCGAATGTCCGCAGGGCTCTTTATTGTTGGCTATGGTCTGGTGACCATTCCCTCCGTGCTCTACTCGGGATCGATTGCGGTGATGCGCCTGTTTTCGGTGCCGGACATCACTGGGTTGGGCCAGTTTCCGTCCCTCGTGTTGGTCGTTGTGGTGATCGGCGTGATTGGCGCGCTCTATGCGATCCTTGGCGGCCTCAGGGCGGTCGCTGTCTCTGATACGCTCAACGGTGTAGGCCTTCTGGTTATTGGTGGCCTCGTCCCAGTTTTCGGTTTGGTGGCCTTAGGGGAAGGTGATTTTGCCCGCGGTTTGCAGAAACTTCTGACGGACCATCCGGAGAAGCTCAACGCGGTTGGCACAAGCGAGGACCCCACACCGTTTTTAACGCTCTTTACGGGGATGTTTTTCGCAAACCTTTTTTATTGGTGTACAAATCAATATGTCATCCAACGAACACTCGGAGGGGCGTCTCTTGCGGCCAGCCAGAAGGGTGTTTTGCTGGCTGGGTTTTTCAAAATCATGGTGCCTTTTCTGATGATGATCCCTGGTGTCATCGCCTTTCATCTTTACGGGCCGGGGCTTGGCGGCATTGATGAGGCTTATCCCCGGCTTGTCGATGATGTGATGCCGACCCTTCTGACGGGTCTGTTCCTCGCTGTGTTGCTGGGGGCGGTCTTTAGCTCCTTCAACTCGCTCTTGAACAGTGCAGCGACACTTTTTGTGCTCGATATCTGGGCGCCACGTCGGAACCACTCGGTGAGCGATCAAGCGCTGATCGAGCAGGCAAAATCCATCAGTATCGTGATCGCAATCTTCTCATTCATTGCGGCCCCGCTTCTGTCTTTTGCTGAAGCGGGGCTTTGGCAAGTGATCCGTGTCTTCACAGGCTTTTACAACATCCCGATAATCGCCATTGTCGTGGTTGGGATGTTCAGTCGAAAGGTTCCAGCCCTTGCTGCTAAAATCGTTATAGCATTTCATGTCGTGGTCTACGGAATGTTGCGGTTTGCCCCCATCACGATTCTCGATATCTGGAGAGGATCCAGCAAGAATCAAGTCAGGACAAAGAGGGCGACAGCAGCAAAGCCCTGGCC